>JAOZLI010000133.1 GCA_029934915.1 Desulfocapsa sp.
AAGGGGTCACCGTAAAACCGGCAAGAGCAACATGGAACACCGGTTTTTTTCAGGAAGCCCTTGTTCGTCGCGGCCTGGAAACGCTGGGTTTTAAGGTTAAAAAGCCAAAAGACCTGCCAAATCCAATTTTTTACAAATCTCTTGTCCTTGGTGATGTTGATTACTGGTGTAACGGCTGGTTTCCGAATCATGACAGTCAGCTGCCGAAAAACTTTTCGGAGAAGGCAGACAAGTATGGTTATGTGGTAAAGGCTGGTGGTCTGCAGGGCTATCTGGTTTCCAAAAAAGATGCTGAAAAATATAATATTCAATCCCTGGACGACTTTAAACGGGATGATGTAAAAAAGGCCTTTGACAAAAATAATGACGGTAAAGCGGATCTCACCGCCTGTCCTCCAGGATGGGGTTGTGAAAATGTCATCGCTCATCATATGGATGTCTATGATCTGGATGCACATATCAATCCGGTCAAGGCAGCCTACGAGGCGGGTATGGCCTCTGCTCTTGCTGAATACAAGAGCGGTGAACCCATCTTCTTTTATACCTGGTCACCAAACTGGACAATCTTCAAACTGAAACCTGGTAAAGACGTTGTGTGGATCAATGTGCCTAAAATTATCCCTAAAGAGTCCCAGAAAGTGGCTGTAGACCGGATGACTGTATCGGGAATCGTGGGTGCGGTGAGCGATCCTATCAAATTAGGCTTTGTGGTTTCCGATATTCGAGTCGTTGCCAACAAGAAGTTTACACACGCAAATCCTGCTGCTCAGAAATTCTTCGAGGTTCTTACTCTTCCCCTTGGTGATATCAATGAGCAGAACACCAGGATGAATGCAGGTGAGAAATCAGCCAAAGATATTAATCGCCATGTGGATGAATGGATAGCAAAAAACAGTGACACGTGGAATGCTTGGCTCGCAGCAGCTCGGGCTGCAGCAAAATAGACCAATCCCTCACTAACATCCCCCAGCCTGGCTCTCCTTAGTCGTTGAGCCAGGATTTCTTTTTGTATTCTTTTCCGTACTATTCCGCCCTTCCCTGCCAATGGCAATGTTATTAATAAAGTCTTCTGCTGTTTTTATACGTCGCTTTGCATGATTATATTTCATTTTCAGGTGATCACTGGCTTTTTGGGCCTCGTGCTCATCCCCGTTACGGATAAACGTACAGCCGCTATTTGCTAGATATGTAAGCAGGTAGTTGATTTCTTCATTGTCAGCAGCATGGGAGTTATTCCCTGAAAAGAGAATGCAAAATATGCCAATGATCAGTAGTGGTGTTATTGTCTTCAATTCGGCGTTCAATGTTAGATGTTCGGTGTTGATTACAACTGCGATTCAATGGGCAGCAAGCCCAAGAGAAAAATACCAAAGCGTTGCCAGACAGAACTGTGTGGATCATAGTTCCATGTCTTTTCAACGCCATCTTCTAATCCATGCCAGCGGATATGTTCAATACCGTTTTCATCTGTAACAAGTTCAAGACGATAGACCAACTTATCAACGATACGATCAAATCCACTTGCAACCTCTCCAGCTAATTCCTCGGAAGTTACCATAATGCCAATTTCTGTATTTTCAACCACAGACCGTGGGTCAAGATTAAGAGAACCGACAAAAACATTTTTTCGATCGAATACAAAAGATTTGGCATGAAGGCTGGCCTTTGAGGAACCGTAATTACCTTTTTTTTCTTTACGCTCCTCCTTGCTGAGAACTTTGTTCATTTCGTAGAGTTCAACTCCGGCCCGAAGTAGAGTCGTACGATATTTTGCATATCCAGCATGCACGATACCCACGTCAGTGGAGGCGAGAGAGTTGGTAAGAATACGCACCCGAATTCCATTTTTACTAAGATTAGAAAGAGATGCCGTCCCCGTTTTGCCAGGTACAAAATAGGGGGAAAATATAATAAATTCATTCTCAATACGTTTAAAATACTGAGTAAATTGAGATGCCAGGGTTAACGAGGAATCCTCGTCATAGCTTATCAGTTTATCGGGATGATCGGAAAGCACTGTGGCGATCCCCAAACTATATACCAGAGTATCATTTTGTATTTTCTTATACAGATCAGAATCAACAAGTCTCATTTTGTATGCATACACAATTTCACTGTTTACATACTGCTCTAATCGCTCAATTCCTTCATTGTAATCTTCTTCACCAACTAGATCAGGTCGTAACGTTGCAATGGGATAGGCAAGAGGACTGTTCCAGTACTCATCAAAGGACGTTGATACTTCTTTAACTATTGGTCCTATGGCCATAACATCCAAATCTGCAAAAGCAAGGGATGGATCTGCATCAAAATATTCATTGCCGATATTTCGCCCGCCAACAATGGTAACCTGATTATCTGCCGTCAATGATTTGTTGTGCATTCTCCGTGTAACCGAACCAAACCCGGTTAGCAACTGCGATGTTCTACTGCGAAATGAGCGAATGAAAGGGTTAAAAACACGAACTGAGATATTGGGATGAGAAGCAACAGCTGCAAGCCCTTTATCCCGACTCTCAAGATCCATATCATCAATAAGCAGACGAACTCTGATACCACGCTCAGCTGCTTTAATCAGTTGCTCACCAAAAAGAATTCCTGTGAGATCATTGTGAATCATATAATACTGCGCATCGATACTTCTTTCGGCGTGCCGTATAACAGCCATGCGGGCAGTATAGGCATCAAGACCATTGGCCAGCAAAAAAAACCCTGACTCCTCAGAAGGTTCCTGTATCAGGATCCGACTCTCTATTCCAAATGCCGTGTCATCAGTGTCCTGGAGTGCATAGGTTTTCGGAGCATTGATATTCGATGGCAAAGACGCGCAACTACTCAGAATAAAAAAAACAAAAACAACGGGAAGAAATTTACTAATAGAATATTTTATTTTATAATTCATTTCTTAATAGTTGCGGAATTTGTAAAAAATACTTTTTTAGTTGATTAATACACTTTGACAATAAATTCCAGTTGACCTTTTCGAATACGATTCACAGCAAGCGGTCGCAAGGCCTTACCGCTAGGCTGAATTGTTATATTTCCCATAATTCCGAGAAAATCAACCGTTTCATGAAGCTTCGTATTAATACAATCTCTGTCTGAAACATCATCACAACGATTTATGGCATGCCTTAAAATGGCCATTCCTTCAACGCCGATGGCTGGAAAAGTACTTCCTCTTGTTTTAAACTTCGTACGAAAGGCCTTAGCAACTTTCTCTCCATGCACTGACATTTCCACATCACTGCTGTATAAATCTGTGGTATAAAAGCCCTCAAGATAATGAGCATCATCACGCCTTTGGGCAAGGGCTCTGGTCAACAATCCATCTCCTCCCATGGCCATGGGAGTCCATTTTAATTCAACCATCTTCTTTGATATTTCGATAACATGCTCAGCGGCAATAGGCAAATAGAGCAATTGAACATCGTTATCACGAAGATGTGACAATATTTCTCCATAATCGACTGTCTCAGCAGATATATGGATGACATCACTCACTTGCCCTTCAATGGAACCAAATTTCCGTATGAATTCTATAGCCAACGAGCTTGAATGGTTACTTTTCATATTCATAAAAACAGCAACACGCTCAAGAAGCAGCTCATCACGAACAAAAAGTGCTGCAACTCGAGCCTGAAAATTATTATCAAAGGTTATTTGACTGATATATTTAGTCCCCTTGCTGATATCTGGATGGGAGGCAAGAAGAATCACTGTTGGTGTTTTGTGCTGATCAGCCAACGAATTGATGGCCAAAGCTGCAGTACTACTTGATGCAACAATTACAACAGCTACCTTGTCGGTTTCTACCAGCTTTATAAAGGCTTTAACGGCAAGTTCCGGTTTGTTTTTATCATCCTCAACAAGCAGCTCAAGGGTATCACCATTATCCAACAGGGGATGCAGCCCCACCACTGTTTGTATCCCTTCCAGGCAATCCTGCCCCAACACCTTGTCCGGGCCGCTCATTGGTCCAATAACGCCAATTTTTAAAATTTTTCCACTGGGCAGTGTCTTTTCCTGTTCTTTACTGCATGAAAATAGACAAACAAGCAAAAAAAGGGTGAGCAGTGTTGTAAAAATCTTAGTCATGATAAACTCGTAAAAAGTATAATTTCAGATGGCTAAGTAAAAAACTTCATATTCAAGGAACGCAAATTTAGTGGAATGAGGCGTACTTAGGTACGTCGTAATGACAGTAAATTTGCAGTGACGAAGAAGATGAAGAGTTTTTACAACGCCATCAGTCATAAGTTTCTCAGGGAATATATATAACCTGCATTCTGATCCTAATCATATCGGGAAAATTGGATTGAATCTTTTTCCGCACCTGATTCAGATCTTTTCTGGTTAATGGCTCCCGCACAAGTACCCGTACAAGAAGTAGCTTTTCATTTCTCTGGAGTTCAATTTCTGCACGTTGAACAATAAGATACTTATCGTTCACCAGAAAACGCTCCTGTTGCCAGCTTTTTTCAAGCACTATGGTGTCCACAAGTTCATTATAAGAAAGATAGAGTGGAATAGTTATGACGATTAATATCAGCATTATAAAAATAACGCCCCGCTTATCGCGTACCACTGGAGAATATCCAAGTAATCGAAAGGTAAAAGTGGCAGCCAGTGTAATCCCAATAAGGTTTGTGGAAAATAATAGGAATGCCTGGGAGAAAAATGTAAAATCTCCCATGCCAAGCCCTATCCCTGCTACAGCAAGTGGCGGCACCAGAGCCACCGCGATAGACACTCCGGCAAGACTCTGGAGAATCTTTTTATTTGATTTTGTATAGGCACCCGCTACACCAGCAACAATTGCAACTCCCAGGTCAAGGAGGCTGGGATGAAGGCGTGCCTGCATCTCCATTGTAATGGGTTTATGGGGAAACAAAAATGAGATAAGACTGGCAGCAGTGAGGGAAATCAAAACACCAACAACAATGGTGACTATGGATGAACTGGAGAGCTTTGTATCGTGACGCAACAGGCCCATGGAAAGGGCCACAATGGGTGCCATTAGAGGAGCAAGGAGCATGGCACCAATGACCACGGCAGTACTTGATTGATAAAGACCGATTGCAGCGAGCATGGTACTGAGTACCATCAATATCAGATAGGTGGACTGCGGCCTGGCATCGTCACGCAGTGAAATAAATAAATCCCGAAATCGCTCTTCAGAAGCATAGGAAAAAAATGAGAGTTTCTTTTTGCAGGCTTTCACCAGCTCTTTCCCTGCCGGGAGATTTTTTATTTCTATTCGTTCACTGATTTTAGCGCTGTCTGTAACAGGTTTTCGCAGACTTTCCCCAACATTAACACGCACTGCCCGCGGTATTGTTTCACAGTAAAGCGGTGTCTGTGTTACAGACTCTTCACCATCAATTTCAACCTCAAAGGGCTGTTCTGTCTCAATGTTTATGGTTGAACTCTTGATATAACCGATGGTACGTGGAATCCGTTTCCGTTGCCCACGACAGCGGAAGGTCTGATATAAAAAGCTGAAATAATCCATGATGGAGATCGGTGCAGTGATCACCATGGATATCATTCCATCTGTAAGGGAACTGTCATGGGAAATAAGCCGGGAGGCCAGAGTGCGTTCATGATGCTGGACAATCATACATCCGCTGGCAGCTGTTTTGATTACTTTGCCACTGTCTGTTACAAACTGAAAGGGAAGGAGTCGCAGTTGCCAGAAACGTTTAAAGGTATTTACAACAGCCAATAATGGATTAATGTCACTGGGTGCATCAATAAGCGGCAGTCTGCCAATTGCTGCCTTAAAGACCAGGATATTCTTATTGCAAAGAATAATATCCATAATCTGTGCATCGCTCTGCAAAGCGATTTCAAGACTGTTTTCAATCTTTCTGGGCAAATCGTAGCACATGCTCAGGTTTTTCTGGCCTTTGGTGGGGAGAATACCAATGCTAAAGTCATGTTCCATATTCAGTGCGATGACTGATTTAATTTTACTGAGCGGTGCTGCTATTACAACATGATTGCACTGTTGCAGGTATTGTTCGGGCTCGTTTAAAAACTCAGTTAAAAGAACAGGCGTAATCTGGCTACCAAAGGCATTTTGCCTCACCCGACTGATTAACTCTTCTGTGTCGGTCACATAGAGAAAAAGTGCTGCTTGCACATAAGAAGTCATCGTTTTCAATCGCCAGCTCCAGAGGCTTTCTGCATTTCTCCCTTCCGATTATTCCATGCGGTATGACAGGCTTCTACACCATCTTCAGGTCGTTCTCCAACAAATAATCGTCGCAACGGTACATGAAGAGGGCTGGTGATAAAAGAAGCTACAGAAGTTGTTAAGCGAAGTTTATTGATTCCAATACCAAATTCCTCAAAACTTCCCTTTACTTTCACGGGAGTTGCCAGGCTGAAGAATTCAGGTCGCTTGGCCTTCGGTGACATCTTCACCTTGATTCGCTCTGTTTTGAAATTAATATGTGCCTGTCCCTCAATACTCATATGCGTTGTATCCATAAATATGGTGCGTTCCTGCATCAATCCCTCTTCCATGGCAAAACTCGCTACCAGACAGTTAATAAGTGATTTTGGTTCACTATCAACCTCGGATGCAAGGGCTGAGAGGAGATTGACTGCCCAGAGATCCATAAGGCTGGCATCAAAGTTGACTGGAACAAAGGCTAAATCGAAATTTCCATTCCCGTAAGCCATCAGCTCACTGAGTGTTGGAGCTGTGGAATCTAATTCTATATCAAGGTGGAGGGTGCCACCCATGGTTGATTCTGGTTTGATACGGTGAGCAATGATCCCAATATCAAGGTTTTTGATATTGGCAGCCAGATAAATTTCTGTTTCGCCAGCCATTGGATAGAAAGAGAATTCAAACATTACTTTTCCATTTACCAGCTCTATCTCAAGAGGGGTTATGGAGAATTTACCATCCTTTAAGTCGGAAGTTAAAGAACCACTCCCCAGCGTATCCTTCCCTGAGAGGATCTGTTGCATATCTATGGATAGTGTAGCGTTAACTCGTGACAAGAATTCAGGGGACAAAAATGAAGGCACAGTGGTTGCCTGTTCAGGAGATTCCTTTTCTGATCCCTCTTGCCCATCCTCCATAGTTTCTTTCTTTCCTTCAGGGCTCCAGTCACCTAATGCGAAATCATCCAGTTGCAAAGTCTTGCTGGCGAATTGCACTGTGATATCGGGCTTATCACCAGCGTTATTCATGCTTAAATTTCCGGTTAAATAACTGCTGCCTACCCGAATTTCAAGATTGGACAAATCATATCCGGTCTCAGTGGATGCAAATTGCGCATCCACACTGTAGGGACCAAAAGGTGGCAGATCAATATTAAGAAACTCATTAAGACTATCCAGTTTCTCACCTTTTAGTTGCATAGCCATTTTAAAGGTTTTTCTTTTCACCGGGAGATCCACAGCGCCGCTGAATTCAAGTTCTGCTCCTGCAGCCGCAAAAGACAGAGTAACAGGTAATTCTCCAGGTTCACT
>JAOZLI010000391.1 GCA_029934915.1 Desulfocapsa sp.
AGTGGAAGCACTCCAAAGTGGAAGCGGTTTCTGTTCTCTCTCTGGGCAGCCTTGAAATCAAAAGGGAGGCTCTGGCTGAAGTAGACCCGGAGCAAATTCGAACATGTTTGCTGGCAGGCATTCAACAAACTGGAATAAATTGTCTGAACTGGCAGAAAAAAAGTCGCGAGTTGCAGGCAAGAATACAGACCGCCCATGATCTGGATCCCCAAAAATGGCCCGATGTATCAGACAACTCCCTTATCCAAAATCTTTCCTGGATCGAACCGTATCTTGATTCCATGAACAGCCTGAAACAGTTAAAAAAGCTTGATCTATACTCCATCCTCCTTGCTCTTCTCCCCTGGAAGAAGCAACAGGAACTGGAGCGCTCACTGCCCACCCATTATCAAGCTCCCAGCGGCTCAAACATCAAACTGCAATACCTGCCAGGCGAATCACCTGTTTTAGCCGTTCGCCTCCAGGAAATGTTCGGTGCCACAGAGAGCCCCACGCTCTATAATGGCAGGGTTCCCCTTCTTATCCACCTGTTGTCACCAGCAAGACGCCCTGTTCAGGTGACGGCCGATCTTGCTTCGTTCTGGCACAACACCTATCAGCAGGTCAAAAAAGAACTCGCCGGCCGCTATCCAAAACATTACTGGCCCGACGATCCACTCGTTGCCCGGGCAACTGCCCGCTGCAAACCCCGAAAATAAGTTTTTTATTTTTTTATCCTTTCCTTGCATTTCTGCCAATGCGTTTTACTATCTGAACAGATACTCATGTGAAAGCTCTCAAACACAGCAGGGAATGACCATGAACATTGCAATTTTTTTCACAGATGCTCTACAGGAAAGCTGGCAACTGCTCGTACAATCAGCACCCTACATGCTCTTTGGCCTGCTCATTGGTGGGCTGCTCAAAGTATTTCTGTCAGCTGATTACGTGGCAAAACATCTGGGTAGTGGTCGATTCAGTTCGGTCTTCAAGGCCTCACTCCTGGGCATCCCGATCCCACTCTGTTCATGCGGAGTATTGCCTGCTGCGGCATCACTAAAAAAACAGGGCGCAAACAAAGGTGCAACGGCAGCTTTTCTCATCTCCACTCCCGAATCAGGCGTGGATTCCATCTCTATTACCTATGCCCTGCTCGATCCTATCATGACTGTGGCCAGGCCTGTTTCAGCATTTATCTCTGCAATGGCTGCAGGAATCGGCATCAATCTAATGGAACAGCCACCTGCTCAGAAAAAAACCGATCTCACACTGGCAGTTCATTCAGATTGTGGCTGTTCGGAAGGATGTTCTACTTCTCATGAACAAACCAGGGAAAGCCTGACGAGCAAACTCGGTACGGGACTGCGTTATGCAGCCACTGATATATGGGGAGATCTGGCAGGTTGGTTCTTTGTGGGCTTGCTGGCAGCTGGTGTTATCACCGTCCTCATCCCGGATGAAGCAATTGCAAACTACCTGGGAGGTGGATTAAGCTCCATGCTGCTCATGCTCTGCCTGGGAATTCCACTCTATATCTGTGCCACAGCATCAACCCCTATTGCCGCTGCCTTTATCTTAAAAGGCGTCAGTCCGGGAACCGCCCTTGTTTTTTTGCTGGTGGGTCCTGCAACCAATGTTACTTCTCTGTCTGTGCTTTTCGGTATTCTCGGTAAGAAAGCCACAGCATTTTATCTCTGCACCATGGCCGTTATTGCAGTACTTTGTGGACTGACACTTGATCTGGTCTATGCTTCGCTTGGTATCTCTGCTGTGGCCATTGTGGGTAATGCAAGTGAAATTCTTCCTGAGGCAGTGTCAATGGTAGCGGTTCTGATCCTTCTTGGCCTCTCAGTGCCACCGCTCATTACTGCGATACAAAAACGCTTCTCAACAGTTAAAAGCGGTTGTGATTGTGATGGAGATTGTAAAGACAATGTGTAGAAGTTTTAAAAGAAAATATCTGTTAGATATTACGTTAAATCTAAGGGCACTTGAGATATACAGTAGCAAGGTAAAACCTGAGGTTAGCTTGATATAATCAGATTTTGGATATGGCAATCTCAATTCGAACAACTACTACATTCAATCAGAATTTCCTATTTTGACAGCGATAGAATTAAATAAATCTGTCCCTTTTTGTTTTCTATTGACTTCCTTGTTGCTGTTTTGTACCTGTAATTACTAAGTTTTGGTTTAGGGATAAATCCCGGCTGGGAATATAGTGTATGAACGGACTGGTTTGAT
>JAOZLI010000392.1 GCA_029934915.1 Desulfocapsa sp.
ATCTCCAGCCTCCTGTTCACTGAATGTTACATTCGGTAAGCAGGAGGTTTTTTTTGCTAAGCCAAACCAATCTAATATATTTACGGCAATGCCAATGGCAATCACTCCAATTTAAGCAAAACCGCAAGTAAGGAATTTTCCTGGCATGAGATAAAACCCGCTGTAATTACAGAACTAGTTGCTCCATTCGGGCTTGTTCTTCTCATTTTTTTATTTGTCCGGGAAGAGCCCTGGCATCCAGCGTGGAGCAAGTCGTGGCGGGAATGCAAGGGAAAGCGGTGCTCGCTGGCTTGTTGATGTAAGCACTTTCTGTTTGGTTAAGGCTGAAACCACCCGGCGTGCTTGGCGTTCACCTACTCCAATTAGGTTCTGCACATCACCACGAGGCAATAATCCTCGATACAGGAGAGCTTCAAGGACGAGTTCCGATTTGGGCAGCAAAGTTCCCATGGCCACCTCTTCAGCAGTCCAGCTTAATAAACGATGTCGCAGTCGGTCCGGCTGAACCAGACTTTCCATGAAATCAATCTGATCCAGACAGGTCTGGAGGAAAAATAAAGTGAACTCCACTAAGGCTTCTTCGCTAAGGTTACCTCGACCGTCCAGAGAATTCCTTCGAGAAAGATCGCAATTTGCCAGCAGGGTTTTATATTTGCCAACGTTACGGGCGAGGCCTCTTGCAATGGACCATACGCCCCCGGTATCTAAAGTCTCAAGAAGAATCGCATGGGACATCAAGCGTGTTACCCTCCCGTTTCCATCGACAAAGGGATGAATCCATAGCAATCGGTGATGTGCCGCCGCTGACATGGCAATAGCCTGCGACTTGCTCAATCTGGAATATACCTGCTCAAACCTTTGAAGAAACCTTGGCAGGGCAACAGGACTGACAGGAATATGACGTCCGATCTTGACATACCGTTCTCTGAGAGTACCGGGTTTGATACAGATTCGTTCTCCACTTTCGGGATCTTCAGCCCATAATAATTCCTCTGGCAGAAGTTCACCAAAACGCTGGTGGATTTCCTTGATTCCGTCCGTCGTTAGTGCTCTTCCGGTCAGACCACCTTGGTCGATCCAAGCCTGAACATTGATATGTGCCCTGGCCTCAAGCTGGAGATTTCTTTTTTGCTTATTTGAACTGTAGTCTTTTTGTAAGGCACGTTCGATATCCACTGGATGGGTATCATGTCCTTCAATCAAATTGCTGTAATAACAGTTCATGGCTCTAACCAAGTCGGCCAGTGAACTGAGCACACCTTCGGGCAGGCTCCGCCGGAACCCGGCGGCTTTTGCAGCAAGCTCTACAGTGAGATCGTTGATCATGCCAGTAAAACGTGATTCAGGTGCTATAAGCAGAGGCTCCATTAACGAAATTGCTTCGTTACGATCTTTGTCCGTTTTGGAGTCCGCTTTGTTGTCCGGCTCGTCTTTGTCCATGATACCACAATAACAAAGAGTTGGGCCAAGGTAAAGAACAATTGAGACTGGCGCTATGTCCGGTACGGAGACCGTTGTGAAGTGACTGCGGCAGATCCGATTTGTGTTAAACTTTTCTCATTTTTGTACAAGAACAGGCCAATGGCAATCTCTCCAATTCAAGCAAGGCCGCAAGTAAAGGTTATTCCATGATATGGGAAGCTATTCCAGGTAATTACAAGGAAGTAGTGATGAAATGGATAAAAAACAAATAAAATTGTAGATATTTTGCTTTGGTAATCCAGTTCCTTTTTTTCTAACACTAAATACTTTGGGTTGAAGGCCGAAAGGCCAAGCTGGACAGTGACCAGATGACGACACTAAAAGCCATGCACGAAGGCCGGAAGCATACAAATAAAGAAATATGCTCAGTTTCCGAGATCTCAAAACCTTTTTTTGAGATATTTGGAAAATGAGTCGTAATTAACAGATTTTATTTTTTAAATAAGTCTGAATGACTGCCAGTTCGTTCAAAAATAATTTCTTGCTCCAGATATTTATAAATAAGCAGCCAGTCCGGTTCGACATGGCAATCCCTACGCCCCTGGTAGTTCCCTACCAGTTTGTGATCTCTACAGTTTTGTGGGAGTTGCTCCTCCCGGACAAGTAATCCTATGACTTTTTTTATCTTCTCTTTATCTTTCCCTCTCTTTAACATTCTTTTGAGATCGCGCTCAAACTGCTTGGCATATGTTGGATGAAGCATTTAAATACCCAGCTTATCAAACATATCATCAACGCTA
>JAOZLI010000393.1 GCA_029934915.1 Desulfocapsa sp.
TGGCCACGCTTGCCCTGACCATATTCTGCTACCGACTTAAAAAATATATCGGTTCTTATATGGCAGCCCTTGGCGGGGTTGATTGTATTGTGTTTACCGGCGGCATCGGTGAAAATTCTGCAATTGTCCGACAACTGAGCTGTCAGGGGATGGAACGGCTGGGTCTTTGTCTTGATGAAAGGAAGAACAGTATCCGCCAAAAGGAGATTCTGGAAATTCAGGCCGGTCACAGCAATGTCAGTCTTCTTGTCATACCCACTGATGAGGAATATGAGATTGCCAGTCAGACCCTGCAGGTTATCGATGATATGAATGTCGGTTGAAAGTGTTCAGTAACTGAAAACTGAACAATCAGACTGGCAAGATGTCCAGGTTTCCAGTTTTACCCTGTTTACTTGTAACACCGCTCTGCGGTGTAACACATTTGGAAGCGCTCTGCGCTACGAGAATCATGGAGTAGAGTGCCGTGGATGGGGGTAACACCGCAGAGCGGTGTTACCAGAGCAGAGCAGTGTAACAATGGCTAATGACGTGTAAAACCATAATATAAACAAAAAGAGTTGTTCCTCCAATCGTATGAAACCCTATCAAATTACAAGCGGACATCGTTATCCTGCAGGTGCCACAGTCAGTGCAGACGGCACCAACTTCTGCATTTTCTCCCGGCATGCAAGCGCTGTGCAGCTTCTTCTCTACGAGAAACCGGACTCCAGCACCCCTTTTCAGGTTATTGATCTTGATCCTATAGAAAACCGCAATTTTTTCTTCTGGCATGTCTTTGTGGAAGGGATGATCGGGCAGGAGAAAATATCCTATACCTGGAAGGTGGATGGCCCGGAAAATGGCGATCCCGGGCATAAATTTGATCCTGCCCTTGAATTGCTGGATCCGTGGGCAAGGGGAGTCACTGATGTCCTGTGGCAGAGAAAGTATAACCGCGACCCTGAACAGAAGAAGGGCGCAACATCCATGCGGGCAATGGTCTTACCGAAAAACAGCTATGATTGGGAAGGGGATGAACCGCTGCAGCATACGTCCGAAAAGGAAATTATTTATGAACTCCATGTGGGAGGTTTTACCCGTCATCCTTCAGCAGAGGTTGAACACCCGGGAACCTTTTCCGGAATTATAGAAAAGGTTGCGTATCTGCAGGATCTTGGGGTGACTGCTGTGGAACTCCTGCCGGTAATGGCCTTTGATGAGCAGGATCTGCCGGATAATGCACGTGATCTTGAGTTGGAGAATTACTGGGGGTATGCCACCCACTCTTTTTTCAGCCCCCATGCAGGCTATTGTATTGATCCGCTATCCGGGAGCCACCGGGATGAGTTCCGTGATATGGTGAAGGCATTACATCAGGCAGGAATCAGCGTCATTCTTGATGTGGCGTTTAACCATACAGCGGAAGGTGGGGAGGATGGGCCGACCATTAACTTTAAAGGGTTGATGAACCGTGGCTTTTATCATCTCGAAGATCATGATCCCAAACTCTATAAGAATTACAGCGGCTGCGGCAATACAGTGAACTGCAACCATCCGCTGGTGGCTCGTTTTATCATTGAGTCTCTGGAGTATTGGGTTAAGGAGTTTCATGTGGATGGCTTTAGATTTGACCTGGCTTCTATTCTGGCCCGGGGAGAAGATGGTGCTCCCATGTATCATGCCCCGGTGGTATGGAATATTGAGTTTTCTGATACTCTCTCCCACACCCGTCTCATTGCTGAGGCCTGGGATGCTGGTGGCCTTTACCAGGTAGGCGGCTTTCCGGGATTTCGCTGGGCGGAATGGAATGGACGCTATCGTGACCTGATCCGAGAGTTTATCAAGGGGGATCCAGGGAAGGTTCCGGAACTGGCCACCAGGCTGACCGGTTCCAGTGATTTGTATCAAAGTTCCGGCCGTCTGCCTATTAACTCTGTCAACTTTATTACCTGTCATGATGGTTTTACCCTTTATGACCTGGTCAGTTACAATGAAAAACACAATCAGGCCAACGGCGAGGATAATCGTGATGGCGATAACCATAATCATAGCCGGAATTACGGCGCAGAAGGCCTGACGGATGATCCGGCAGTTAATGCACGCAGGCAGAAACAGGTGAAGAACTTCATGGCTGTACTCATGCTCAGTCAGGGTGTGCCCATGATCCTTGCCGGGGACGAGATACTGCGCAGCCAGCAGGGAAATAACAACTGCTATTGCCAGAACAATGAAC
>JAOZLI010000394.1 GCA_029934915.1 Desulfocapsa sp.
GACCTTTTTTCACAAGAGCCATCAAATTTTGGTTGGTAGCCGCAATGATACGCATTTCCGTTTTTTTTGTTTCAGCACTACCTACCGGTGAAAAACCGTAGCCCTCAATGGTCCGCAGGAGCTTTACCTGCATATTTATGCTTACCTCACCCACCTCATCAAGGAAGAGCGTTCCGCGGTTTGCACGATCCAAAAATCCTGGTTTATCAATATCAGCACCAGTGAATGCGCCTTTTTTATAGCCGAAGAACTCACTTTCAACGAGTTGCTCTGAAATTGCGCCGCAATTGACAGCGACAAATTCATTCTCACGCCTGTTACTGATCTTGTGAATGGCATTGGCAATCAGTTCCTTACCTGTCCCGGACTCTCCATAAATGATAATATTGGCACTGGTCGTGGCAGCTGATGAAATTTGCTCGAAAATCTCCCTCATCGCCATGCTTTTTCCAATGATCTCATCGCAATCAACAGGAATATTTGCATAGGACAGTTTCTGGCCGGCAAATAGCGTGTCAGAGAGTTCCTGATCGATTGCGCTATCGTCCGAAGTCCCATATGAAACTTTCAGCAATGTTTCCAATGCACCGACCATAAACCCATCTTCATCCAATATTGGTGCTGCCAGAAAATGAATACGATGCTTATTACCCTCGAAGACAAAATAATCTGTAGCTTCCCATGCACGGGGAACAAGACTGGATTTTTGAATGTGCTTGTTTTCGTACAGCCGTAACAGGGTTTGCAAATCATTTTTTATTATAAAATCCGCCAACACAAACCTCTTCGTTTGATAGAATGGTTCCCATTGACGATCGGTGCCTACCATTTCGACGGCTGGTAAACCTGTGAGCATTTCACAGGCCCGATTCCAGAATATGATTTTGTGATCAAGCCCTATGGCAAATTGTGGAACAGGATTTGAGTCCTGAGTATAATCAAACATGTTTATATGACCTGATAAAATTGCGGGGAGGAGGAGAGTCTTGACATTTTAACATTGACCCGGTGGGAACAAATACTGGTTCAAGGTGCATTGGATTTTTCCACATATAAGATAATATACACAAAAACCGAGGATCTGAAACCTCCAGTTTTCTAGGCTCCGCTATGTTAGCATTTTAGTTTTTCCTTTTCTTTCTCCACAAAAACCGTTAAATAATAGAGTAACTTTTAAAACTATTGGATTTTTGGAAAAGCATGCAGCAACTCCTAGAGAAAGAAATAAAGCATTGGCTCAAACAAAACCTGAGTAAAAAAGAGATATTCAGGAAATTACGTACCGAGCAAAACCAAGAGGAATTGCTCCATATGCTGAACAATCTGCCATCCCCGGATCGCAATCAAAAAACTCTTCCCTTTCGTTTTGTTCTGCTTACACTGCTTGTGCTTCTGACAATTAAGCAGTTTCTCTTTGTCTATCTACATGAGAATTCGAGCATTGCCTTAATGCTTGGCCTGATTGGCCCATTTATTCATATTTATATTATGCGCGAGCTATTGCGAGGGCATCGTCTGGGATACCAGATACTGCCAATACTTTCAATTCTTGCATTTCTTCGCCCTGAGAACAGAATCATGCCGGATATACTCATGTACCTTAGCATGGCACTGATTTCAGGTGTACTATTCTTCTGGCTCTTTCCCAAAAAAGAGCGACTGAAGCAGCAAACTTAATCTTTTTTACGAGGACCCCCATGGAAAATGAACAAATAGACGCAATGTCCAAATTATTAAAATCAATGTCTCACCCCATTCGTCTTAAAATTCTTTGTCTGCTACAGGACAAAGAGCTCTCTGTTGGAGATATCAGAGAAGAGGTTAAGACAACAAATGCTAATGTATCGCAGCATTTAAACATTTTGCGTAGTCAGGGTATCATCGATTATCGTAAAGATGCTAATTTTATATACAATCGTATTCATGACCCACGTATCACCGAGTTAATGTCAACAATGAGGACTCTGTTTTGCCCAAGTGTTAAATAACATGTCGTCGTGCTTGTACCCTTTTTTCGGGTGAAAACTCTTCATCTGCTTCGTCACGCGCCCGAAAGTAGTGCCCTTGGGGTACAAATTTGCTGTCACTGCGACGTACTTAAGTGCGCCTCATACCAGGATGTTTGCGCTCCTCGCATATGAAGTTTTGCACCCGAACAAAGGGTTTAAATACTTAGGAACGGGGACGAAATAACTTCCCCATCTATACATCT
>JAOZLI010000395.1 GCA_029934915.1 Desulfocapsa sp.
ATTCATAATGCTTTTGTGAACGGGCAAAGTGATGTTCAGATTCAGGGAAGTGGGCATGTGAAGAAAGTCTTGGCGGATGATCGTAAAGGATTGCAACACCAGAAATTTATTTTACAGACAGGTCCGGAGCAGACGATCCTTATAGCCCATAATATCGATGTGGCAGAGAGAATCCCCGGTTTGACGGCTGGTGACGTGGTCAAGTTCTATGGTGAATATGAATGGACTAAGAAGGGTGGTGTCATTCACTGGACACATCATGATCCCAGCGGAAAGCATATAGATGGGTGGCTAAAGCATAATGGAAAAACATACCAGTAATCTCTTCCAGAGAAGAATTTTAAAAAGTTGCCGTTATTCCCTGCAAGGATTGCGGGCGACATTTCAGGGAGAGGAAGCCTTTCGGGTTGAGGTTGTCCTCGCTTTGTTTCTTGTCCCCCTGGGGCTGTTTCTTGGGGAGACAGGCGTGGAAAAGTCACTTCTTGCCGGCAGTGTCTTTCTTGTACTTATCGTGGAAATTATTAACTCTGCCATTGAAAGTGTGGTGGATCGTTTCGGGCAAGAGCAACATGAACTAGCAGGGCGAGCCAAAGATCAGGGTTCTGCTGCTGTTCTTATGGCTCTTTTGTTGGTGGTATTGGTTTGGGGTTTGATAGTTTTCTGAGTGCCAGATCAATCTCCAGCCACATCAGTTGGTATGCACGAGATGCAGGTGAATTGGGGGCAAACTCCAATACCGGTTTTCTGTAAATTCCCATTTTTTCCACATCTGCCAGAAACGGAATGTACTGTTTCAGCACTCGTTTTTTTCCGGCAAAAAGTTTCATCATATCAAGGTGCATGGTCTTCTGCTTTTGTACCATGGAGAAAAAGAGAAATAACTTATTACGTTTTATTCCCGTCTGTTTGAAAAAATCCAACAGCTTGTTAAAGGAGAGCAGTGACAGCGTTGTGGGGATAAATGGAATGAGCATTATATCAGCTGCTGCAAAAATGTTTTCAGAGAGCAGGGTTATATTTGGCGGACAGTCCAGAAAAATATGATCATATTCTTTGGTCAATGGTTGCAGGATCTTGTTAATACGTTTTGTGGATTTTTGGTAACTATCCAGAGCGAGATCGAGATTTCGATAGGTGAAATCAGCCGGGAGAATATCAAGATTTTCGTAATCACTGCTTTTTATATTCTTTTTTATCCCTTTTCCGCCTTTAAGCAGTTTGTCGCTGGAATGTTTTTTTCTGGAGTTTGTGCGAAAGTAATAGCTTGATGATCCCTGGGGATCCATATCGCACAACAGTGTTTTTTTGTGGTTTATGGCAGAGAGGTAGGCCAGATTTACACTTGCGGCTGTTTTTCCAACCCCGCCTTTTATGTTGTATACTGCGATGATGGCCATGGTCTGTTGTGTGTGTTGTTAAATCTCAATGAGTTCAGGGTTGAATTTCATCAATGGAACGAATATCCCGGGCTTCAGTTTTGTTGTTGTTATCAGGATTCTCCACAATTTTAAATTCAAAAATATTGTTGGAATCCAGGAACAGTGAGTCGGATGTAACATTAGACTGGGAACAATGAAAAAAGACGCTGTTCACTTCAAGCCCCTTTGCTGACATTCGGTAATAGCGCATAAAGCCAAATCCGCGATCTGCATTGTAGTTAATAGGGAATCCACGGTACCAGTTTCTACCCTCGTTTGTTATGGGAAGCAGGCCGGGGATAAGAAAACCGGAAAGAAAGCTGTCTACCTCCTCTTTGAGTTCTCCGCTCACATTATTAAAAGCGATCACCTCCACCCGACAACCCATATTCTGCAGTGCCTGAACCAGTCGTATAAAATCTCCATCCCCGGTAAGGAGAATGATACGATCCAGGTTACGCGCCTGTAGCAGGGCATCGATGGCCAGATCCATGTCGGCATTGGCCTTAGTGGTGAGTATACCTTCGTCATCAACAAAATGCTTGACGAATTTTTTGATCACCTTAAAACCGCATTGTCGTAAAATGTCGTGGTACCGGTAGAGTTTTTGCCGGTATTCACGATCTTCTTTGGTTCTTTCACCATTTTCGGCAAGATAGCAGTTGGCTCGCAGCAGAGTAGATTCTCCGCTATTGGCAAGATCAACAAGGATGTCGTAGCGCATCCCATATCCACCACAGAGACGTATATTCTCTGCATCAACATATATTCCTGTTTTCAACGTCATGGAAG
>JAOZLI010000396.1 GCA_029934915.1 Desulfocapsa sp.
TGGAAGAAGGCCAATTCGTTAGACCGGCAGAGGCTGGTTCCAGCAGGAATAACCGATCAGGCCATCCCTGTAGAATTTTTAAGTGACCCTTTAAGGGAGATCAGCAATACCTTTAAAATCGATGTTCTTCGCATAGGCCATTAGATCTTCACGCGATACGTTACGTCCTTTAACGGTCACCAAAAACCGGTTGTTGACGACGATACTTATATCTCCACCGGTCTTGTGATAGTTGGTGATTCCCTTATACCCATTGATCAGTTCGAATTGTCCTGCAGATGCTGCAAAAATAGGATTAGAAAACATCATAATCATGGGTTGCAACAGAGGAGAATCAGTGACAATAACAATATTGACTTTCGCATCATCCTTTGTGTAATCACGTTCTGCAGTCAAACCACCACCAAACAGTGAGGCGGCGGTTACCTGAGATGTTCCTTCGTTTGCCGCCCAGCCAGCCATCGGTTCGGGCAAAAAAGCACTCAGAGCTTCACCTTTTTTCTGGCGAATAAGCTGACTTGCATAATCGAGGTTGGTGGCAGCGTTACTGTAGTTCTGTTGTTTGTACTCTTCAATGGCCTGTTCAATGGTTTGCAAAACAGGATCCTGCTCTTCTGCCGGGAGAATAGAGGGTGTCAGGAGACAAAGGATTAGAATGAACCGGGAAACATTGTTCAATATCATGTGATACTCCAATTTTGACGACAGTGATTAGTGATGAACAATCGAAGTTACGAGTATACAACAATGGCGCATATGTAGCAAACTTTGGGGGCCGTAAAAATAATAATCAAATGAATCACAGAAATTAGACGTTTTGGAAGGATATATAATCATCTCTCTGGTCAGGTTGTTGCTGATTGATATACCCCCAGTTTTGTAGGATTCGGTTGATTGAATTATAAAAAAAACAGGCTGTATTGCAAGCTACTCAGTAATAGAGTAATATTACTCACTCGATGAGTAATGTGTTATTCATTGTGTAATCATCGATAAAAACCCCTGGAACCAACAATGTATGAACGACCAATAGTCACAGAAATACTGGATGGTTTGAAGAGGAAGAAGAAACTCCTTCAAATTATCACCGGCCCCAGGCAGGTTGGAAAAACAACTGCTTCGCAGCAAATTGCCGAAAAATGGCAGGGAGAAGTCCTTGCCTTCTCCGCAGATTCACCGATTCCACCTGGTCCAGAGTGGATCCAGTCCAACTGGGAACAAGCTAAAAGAGTTGCCGATAAGCAGGAAAACAACAATGAAGTCCTCCTCATTCTTGATGAGGTGCAAAAAGTTTCCGGCTGGAGTGAAATTGTAAAACTATTATGGGATGAAATTGTGAGACACAACACTTCCCTGCAGGTATTGTTGCTTGGCTCTTCTTCGCTGTTACTGCAAAAGGGAGTGACTGAAAGTCTGACTGGACGGTTTTTTCTCTATCATTGCAATCATTGGCAATATCCGGAAATGCGGGAAGCTTTTGATTGGGATTTTGATACGTGGATCTTTTATGGTGGATATCCGGGCGCTGCTGACTTTATAGGTGACGGACAGGTGTGGGCCGATTACGTCAATAATTCACTTATTGAAACCGTTATGGCTAAAGATATTCTGCAATTACAGACAGTGAACAAACCGGCCCTGCTCAGGCATCTCTTTTTGCTCTCTTGCGGTGCTCCTGCTCAGATATTGTCCTATAATAAAATGCTTGGTCAACTCCACGATGCAGGGAATACCACAACACTGGCCCATTACCTGAAACTGCTTGAGTCAGCCTATCTGGTCTCAGGGCTGGAGTTGTTCAAACGGGGAAAGCTGAAGAGAAGAGGAAGCAGTCCCAAGCTTATCCTTTGGAATAATGCACTTATCAACTCAGTTACAGGGCTTTCATTTGAGGAGGCCAGAGCGGATTGTTCGTGGTGGGGACGTTTGGTGAAAAATGCAGTGGGAGCACATTTGTTAAATACCCTGAACAAACAGCCCTATTCAATGTTTTACTGGCGGGAACGGCATTTGGAAGTTGATTTTGTCGTAGAAACAGCGAGAGAAACCTGGGTGATAGAGGTTAAATCTGGAAAAGCTCAAACAACCCGGGGAATGAGTAAATTTATGAAGCTATACCCTGAAAGCACTCCTCTTCTTGTTGGTGCCGGGAGTTTTGAGCTGGAAGATTTTTTTTGCAGACAACCGGTGACAGAATGGTAAAAGTAT
>JAOZLI010000134.1:0-1164 GCA_029934915.1 Desulfocapsa sp.
ACTCATTGTTTTCTCCCCCATCTGGCTTTTGTTTGATTTGAAAATGAAACCAGTATCTTTTCTTATCGGCAGTTTAGAGAGAAAACTTTAATGATAAATTCTATAGATAGCAGATTATGTTGAAAAGGGGAGTTGTAATTGTAAGGGTATCTTTTGAGATTTGTCGGATAGATTTGAAACCGTAATGCCAAGTAATCGAATGGCAGTGTTGCCGGCCTCAGTGCTTTGGAGAAGACCTGGGATATGCTGCATGATCTCTTCGGCACTGTAGAGTGGGGCGGAAAGGGTGTGTGAACGGGTAACAGTAGTGAAATCGTGATAGCGAACCTTAAGGGTAACGGTGGTGCCACCGCACTCTTTTTTTTGCAGACTGTATCCTACTTTTTCGCTAAGAGTTGTGAGAATGTTCCTGATCTCCTGAAGATCCGTGACGTCCTGATGCATTGTGGTTTCGGTTCCTATTGATTTACGGCCCCGACTGACCTGCACGGGTCTGTCGTCTATTCCACGTACAATATCGTAGAAAAAAATCCCTGCCTTACCAAAAAAGCGTTCCAGTTCTTTTTTTGTAAAACGAAAGAGATCACCGCCTTTGCGTACACCCAAAGCATGCATTTTCTTTTCTGTGACCTTACCCACCCCGTAAAATTTGCCGATGGGGAGCGCAGCTAGGAATGCATCGGATTCTTCCTGACTGATTATCGTCAGGCCATCGGGCTTGTTTATGTCGGATGCGACTTTTGCAAGAAATTTATTATGAGAAACCCCAGCCGAGCAGGTTAGTCCTACTTCGTGAAAAACTCTGCTGCGGATATCTTCTGCCGTTTTACTGGCACTGTCAAGGCTTGTATGATTATCTGAAATATCAAGAAATGCCTCGTCCAGAGAAAGGGGTTCAATAACAGGTGCGCTCTCCCTGAATATATCCATGATCTGGTAGGAAATTTCTTTGTATCGTTCTTTACGTGGACGCACGAAGAGTGCGTGAGGACAGTGTCTGATGGCATTGGCTGCCGACATTGCGGAGTGAATACCAAATTTTCTGGCTTCATAGGAACAGGCGGCAACGACTCCACGGCCTTCGGGGTTTCCACCCACAATTAGTGGTCGACCCGCATACTTGGGGTTGTCCATCTGTTCGACGGAGGCAAAAAAAGCATCCAT
>JAOZLI010000134.1:1264-5270 GCA_029934915.1 Desulfocapsa sp.
TTTTTAAGATGAGTGAGCGAATAAAGCAATCCGAAATTTTATTTTCATGCTAAAGTGTGCTTTTTTATTTTAGGGGCTCTTGGATGATCTCCTTTGAATTTCGAAGAGAGAAACGAATGCGTCAGGTAATAGCAGAAAGTGAATTGTTTGGTGACTTGCCGCCAGAACATCTTGATGAGATAGTAAATATAGCAGTTACCAAGAATTATAAGCGTGGGGAATCGATATTTTTTGAGGGAGATCCTGGAGATGGCTTTTATATGGTTGCTTCAGGAAAAGTGAAGATCTTTAAAACCGCCTTCTCAGGGAAAGAACAGATTCTTCATATCTTTGGTACCGGTGAACCTTTTGGTGAGGTACCGGTTTTTCATGGTCAGCCTTTTCCGGCCAATGCAATGGCCCTTGAAAAAACGAGTCTGATTTTTTTCCCTCGTAAACGTTTTGTGGAGCTTGTTTATTCAATGCCAGCACTTGTTATGAATATGCTGGCAGTCCTCTCCATGCGCTTGCGTCGTTTTGCAACGCAAATAGAAAATTTGTCCTTAAAAGAAGTTCCCGCGCGATTGGCCGGCTATTTACTCTATCTTGCCGATGAGCAAGAGAGTCCCGATCAGGTTGAACTTGAAATTTCAAAAGGGCAGTTAGCCAGTTTGCTGGGTACTATTCCCGAAACCCTGTCACGTATTTTTGCAAAGATGAGCGATGAAGGTTTGATAAAAGTTGAAGGAAAAAGAATCAGCCTTCTTGATCGTGAAGGGCTCGAGTTAAAGGAATAGAAAATACTGTGCAGATTCGTTTTGTCCTCCTTCTGGCCCTGCTTACGGCCTTTCCGCCACTGGCGACAGATATGTATCTGCCTGCTATCCCGCATCTTATGGATTTATGGGGGCGCCCCCTTTCTGTTATTAATTTAACACTAGTGTTGTTCTTTGTAACGTATTGTATTTCTCTTCTTTTTTATGGGCCGCTGTCCGATCGATTTGGCAGGAAGCCTCCTCTTATAAGTGGCCTTATCCTTTTTATTGCAGCCAGTTTATTTTGTGCCTTTGCAACGAGTATCTGGATGTTAATAGTTGCAAGAGTCGTTCAGGGGATGGGGGCAGGAGCAGCGTCTTCCATTTCCCTTGCCATGGCGCGGGATCGATTTGAAAGTGGTGCAAGGGAGAAGGTCCTGAGCCAGGTTTCAGTGATTATGGCTCTTGCCCCCATGATTTCACCGACTATTGGGAGTTTGATTCTGGATGTTCTCTCCTGGCCATGGATTTTTATTGCCCAGGGGCTGATGGGGGGAGTTGCTCTTATTGGAGTTTTGGCTACTGCTGAGTCTCATGCGGGGGAAACCGGTGAAACCTTTATGGCTCTATTGCAAAAATACAAAGAGGCATTTTATAATCCTCGCTTTATGGGTGTAGTTTTTTGCAATGCTGTGATATCGCTACCGTTGTTTGCCTTTATTGCCGGTTCTTCAAGTGTTTATATCAACAGATTTGGTTTGAGTGAAAATATGTTTGCCCTATTTTTTGGGGCCAATGCGATGTGTTTTATGGCTGGTTCCATGACCTGCATGCGTTTTGGGAAAAAACTGGGAACCCTGTCCATGATAAGTTTTGGCTACGCAGGGCTTATGTTTGGTGGAATCCTGATGCTGACGAATACTTTCAGCGGGCCATGGCAGTTTGCAATTCCCATGGGATGTACAACCTTTTGTTTAGGGCTTAGTCGGCCACCGTCTAACAATCTTGCCCTGGAGCAGGTTACAAAAGATGCTGGAACGGCTTCTTCGATTATGGTGTTTTCCTACTTTATGTGCGGAGCCTTATCCATGGTTGTTGTTTCACTGGGGTGGGATGATAAGGTGTTTTATATCGGTATCTTGTCTCTTGCGAGCGGCGTCGCGGCTTTTGGGTTTTGGTCCTGTTTGAAGAAGTATCTGTATGTAAATTCTGCCCAGCAGGGATAAAAATAGAATAGCTGCGGGCTATTTCATCTCCTCAACGTCTTTGCTCATCTGTTTTACATGTTCATCTGCTAGAACCTGTACTGCACGAGCTTGATCTATGGGATCCTGGATCTGGTGCACTGCTTTTTGTGCGGTTTCTGATGTAAACTTGTCTATGGAACTTTGTTCTTCGTCTTTATTGTCACCACCGCATGCGTGAAGTGAAAAAACGATAAAAAGCATTGTAACAGACAGTATGTTTTTTTGTGGATTTCCCATTTCGTCCTCTAAAAGGTATTGAGTTTTTTCGTTAACGAGCACGGAGAACAAAACAACAAGTTTATCTACGGCTGGACAGGAGGCTGTTTAGTGTTACAGAACCGGCATGTCTCAGCCTTGTTGGCGATTTTTTTACCACAGGATGTGCACCGCTTTATCTTGGGCAGGAGATTGAAAACCGCAATAAGCATAACCAGGCCACCGCTTACTATAGGCAAAGGTGCAGTGGCAACGCTGCTATCATAGTTTTGTAATCCTGCAATGATCGCAATAAGTCCAACTAAAAATGCAATGGCTCTAAAAAACATTTTGAAGATCCCTGTGAGGTTGGGGCGCGGTAAGAAATAACTGGTACAGTTGCGAGTTGGAAAGTCCAAGTTATTTTTTGCCGAGCCCTTAGTGAGATACTACGTTGTAATTTTAAAAAATTAATTAAAGCGTAGATGGAGGGAGGTGTCAAGTTTTATACAAGAACGATCGCCAGTCCGAAGGCAATTGTAGCACAAAGGCAAAGGCCGGAAACATACTGTAATGGATTCATAAATAGAACCGGCAGGGTTCCAATAGCCAGCATGAAAAAAATTCCACGTCCCATGCTTATGATTTTCTTTTTTTGATCCATTCTTTCTATGCGTTCCTTGAAAAAAAACTCCTGCCTGTCGAATATGTGACAAGCAGGAGGTTCCTTGGGGGGAGTAGATAGGTAGAGTGTTTACTACATACCGATTACAGCAGTTACATAAGCTTTAACAAGTCCTACGGGGCCATTGCTGGCAAGAGCACTAATGAGGCTGGCAGCTCCCCAAAGTCCTACAAGGGCAGCCATTGAGATGCCAACGCCAAGTGCAAATTTAGAAGTTTCGTAACTTGCATCAACTTGATTTTTAGTAGTTGTGTTTGTGTTAGTAGTCATGGTGTCCTCCGGATTGGGTTTGAGTTTGTGTTTCCTTTGTCTTCTATATAGCATCAATGATGCCAGTTTTTCTGGAGAATATGTTAATTTCAATGAAATGTGTCTAACTATCAGAAAATACATAGTATTGGTGTCCGTTTACCACGGTGTTTCAACGCCACACAAGTGCGGTGTTGAAAGTGTTGCGTGGTCAGAACCGTAGCAATAGGCAGTAAAAGTGTAGTTTTAATTCCACACATATGTTGCGTATTGTTGCAGATAGGGTGTGCTAGGAGGCTGTCCGAGAATAGAAAGAGTTTTTTCGTCCTCTTTGAGGTGTCCTTCTGTTTATTTCAGTCAGAGTAATTATTTTGCTTGATTTTGTGCATAATGCCATTATGTTTTGTGTAATGACACGCAAAGTGTTTGCGTTGTCTTAAAAATGTCATGGAGGAAATATCAATGAAAATAGCTATTTCGGCAACTGGCGGGAACTTAGACGCCATGGTAGATGGACGTTTTGGCAGAGCTGCATGGTTCTTGATAGTAGAATCAAAATCAGGAGAACTGGTCGAAGCAATTGATAACAACGTTGGAAAAGAGGCAGCGCATGGTGCTGGTATTGCTGCCGCTGCACTGGTGGCAGATAAAGGTGTGGAGGCTGTGTTAACTGGAAGAGTAGGCCCTAAGGCACAGCCTATACTTGATAAGGCAAATGTTCGAATTGTTGATGGTGTAGCAGGATCAGTCAGGGATGCCATTGCCTCCTTTGACGGAACAGCGCAACCAACTGCTCAAGAGAGTACAAGTCCATCGGTGGTTCCTGGTGCAGGTCAAGGGAGATGTGGACAAGGTCAAGGTCAAGGTCAAGGACAATGTCAAGGACAAGGACAAGG
>JAOZLI010000134.1:5370-7431 GCA_029934915.1 Desulfocapsa sp.
CAAGGACAAGGACAAGGTCAAGGTCAAGGACGTGGAATGGGACAGGGTAAAGGGATGGGACAGGGACGCGGTCAATGTCGAAGATAATTGATCTTCAAGGAGACACAAAATGCAAATAGCTGTTGCTAGTGGGAAAGGCGGGACAGGGAAAACGACAATCGCCACAAGCCTAGCCTTGAGTGCAGAAGTGAGTACTCAATATCTTGATTGTGATGTTGAGGAACCAAATGGTCATATATTTTTAAAGCCTGAGATCACTCATAGTGAGATTTGTACTGTAACAATTCCTGAGCTTGATGAAAAGAAATGTACAGCTTGCGGAAAGTGTAGAGATATCTGTCGCTATAACGCAATTGCTCAGTTTGGTGAAACAGTGATGATCTTTCCTGAGTTGTGTCATTCATGCCTTGGGTGTTTCAGAGTGTGTGAAGAAGATGCGCTTATTGAGGCAACCCGGGAAATTGGAGTCCTTGAATCCGGTATCGCATCAGGACTTGATTTTGTGCATGGCAGGGCCAGAATTGGTGAGGCGATGACTGTGCCGCTCCTGAAAGCTGTTAAGCAAAAGGCGGATCCTGAAAAACTGGTTATTGTTGATTCACCCCCTGGAACCTCCTGTTCATTCGTTGAAACGATCAACAATGCTGACTATGTCATATTAGTTACAGAACCAACTCCTTTCGGACTCTACGATTTGAAACTTGCCGTTGAAGTCATGCAAAATTTCGAAATTCCAGGCGGGGTGATTATTAATCGCTCTGATCTTGGTGATGACAGGGTGCAGAAATTCTGTGCAGAGGCTGGACTTCCAGTGTTAATGGAAATCCCCTTTGAACGTAGAATTGCAGAGAGCTATGCCAGGGGGAAGAACCTGATAGAAACAGTACCGGAACTTCGTGCAGCTTTTAACGATGTCTTGACAGCACTCATGTCACAAACCGCATGAGATGGAGAACCCCATGAAGGAAGTATTAGTAATAAGTGGTAAGGGCGGCACCGGTAAAACAAGCATTGTTGGTTCCTTTGCTCATCTGGCAAAATCGAAAATTATGGTGGATTGTGATGTGGATGCATCAGATCTGCATCTGCTTTTGTCTCCAACGACCGTGGAAGAACATGAGTTTCGCTCAGGAGTAAAGGCTCGGGTGGAAACAGATAAGTGTTCAGCCTGCGGGATGTGCGAAGAGATTTGTCAGTTTGACGCTGTAACCATGGCAGATACCGCTGAGATCCACCAGCTCTCCTGTGAAGGATGCGGGGTGTGTGCTCATTTCTGCCCGGAAGAAGCTATAGTGCTTGAGGAAAACCATTGTGGAACGTGGTATATTTCAGACACAGAATATGGGCCTCTTGTCCATTCTCAACTTTTTGCAGGAGAAGAAAATTCGGGGAAACTTGTCTCACATATAAAAAATCAGGCTCGTCAACTTGCCGAAAAGACAAATACAGAACTTATTCTTATTGACGGTTCTCCAGGTGTTGGTTGTCCTGTGATTGCGTCGCTTTCCAATGTGGATCTTGTGCTTGTGGTGACAGAACCTTCGCAGTCTGGAAAACATGATCTTGAACGTATTCTTGAGCTGGCCGCTCATTTTAAGGTTCCGGTAGTGATCTGTATTAATAAATGGGATCTGCATCCGGAGTTGAGCGATGAAATAGAACTCCTGGCCCAGGAACTGGATATTGAGGTTCTTGGAAAAATACCCTTTGATCCGGTGGTTATTGATTGCCAGATACAGGGCGTGCCCGTAACTAGCAGCGAAACAAGTCTTGCTGCTTATCCCATTCGTAATCTGTGGGAGAAATTAGAAAAGCGGATTGACACCTTACAACAGCAGGGGATTCAATCATTAAATTAAGGGGTTATTTAATAATAAATTCGTAATTATGAGGTGTCAGATGAATGTTTAGGGAATCGAAAATTGTTTTTCTAAATGTTTATATTGCGCCTCGGAATTGGAAGTTATTGTTGAATGAGCCCTAAGTGGGGAAACGATGTACACTATTCATCCCATCGTAATGGGAACTAAGGTTTTTGATAAAGGCATGATGACTTACCAG
>JAOZLI010000008.1 GCA_029934915.1 Desulfocapsa sp.
TCTCTCCCCGAAAATTTTTTGTTAGAATTGCGGTAGCCTTCACTTGTCGTTTTGCGCATACATAATGTAATAACTATTCAGCAGGGCCCCATATCCGG
Organism: Desulfocapsa sp.; assembly: GCA_029934915.1. GTDB lineage: Bacteria > Desulfobacterota > Desulfobulbia > Desulfobulbales > Desulfocapsaceae > Desulfocapsa. The sequence continues at coordinate 99 of JAOZLI010000008.1, forward strand.
GGAACATCATACTGAATTGTTTTTTCTAAATTCGGTCAACATATTTTAACTGTTGACTCCGAACCAAGCTACACGATTAAGGTCAGCAAATCAAATTTTCTTGAAATTCTAGTAGGATAATAATTATAACGGACTGTTGCATGCATAACTACAAGACAGGGAATCGCGTACTCTTGCAACTTGATAAAGAGTTTCCTTGGAGGTCGATGAAATAGGGACGGCGGTTCGACTCCTTAGTCGTCATTAACTTTTCTTATGTTTTCTGGCTTTTGGGTGCCAGTCACTTTCGCAACGATTCATTGTCTGGTTCACAGAGGGAATAATTTCTAAAGATCTGCTCCTGAAATTAATTCCTCTGTGACTATGGATGATATGTGGCCGGAAGAGTGAAAACTCGAATTGGTAGAAGCCTTGGTTGGGAAGGAGAGTTAAAGCAAGTCGGAAAATGGCCTATTCTTTCTCTGATTTGCTAGGCAAAAGACCTAATAACGATAAGCACCGTTATAGATATTACGACAATACCAATAAATACAAAAATGTTAAAAGGATGTCGCATGCACATAGACCTGTCAAAAAATTAAGCTAGCTTCTAAAGAATTCTCATTAAGTGCCACTTTTATAACAGAGAGAGAGTAGTTTTGATATAGGTAGATATACTGGTTTTGCTAATGTTTTATGAAAATAGTCAAACTGACTAGTTCGCATCCCAGATCATCAGAAAAATCTCTTGTATTATCTACCAGATCTCCATCTAAAAAAGCTTTTGACCTTGCAAATATGTCTTTGTAGTTATCATGATACACCTCCATATAAAATGTTTTTGGTGATGCCCTCCCTCTACCCTCATAGCAATCATTCCTCCAGGTAACACAAGGAGGAGTACAATGGAGGTGGATTCCAACACCACTCTCTTCAAAATAAGAGAAGGCCGAACTTCCCAAAAGACGAAACCATAACAATGAAGGTTTAGCAATACTTCTCAAATAAATTTGACATTCATTTTTTCAGAACATAGACTGATAAATGAAGCGTAACCATCAAACTGAATCAATCGGCTAGGAGGCTGGGTAATGAAACAATTGCCAAAGATCGTAACTACTATTCTTCTTATATTTGCCCTTGGAATGGCCATCGCATCTCCTGCAATGGGTGCCACCAAAATTGGAGTCCTGGCAAAACGCGGTGCAGAAAAAGCCATGGCACAATGGGGGCCCACCGCCAATTATCTCACCAAAAAGTTGGGTAGTAAGGTCACAATTATACCGTTAACATTTGAAGAAATCGAACCAGCCATAAAAGCCAAGGAGATCGATTTCCTCCTGGCGAATTCTTCATTCTATGCGCTTATGAAAGAAAAACATGGACTCAAAGCCATGCTTACACTGATGAATGAGCGGATGGGCTACCCCCTGCATGAATTTGGCGGCGTTCTCATTTCCCGAAAAGGCAGTGGTATCAAAACAATCGCTCAGATGAAAGGAAAGCGTTTTATGTGCGTTAAGTACTCCTCCTTTGGTGGTGGTCAGATGGCCTGGCGCCTGTTATTGAAAAATAAAATTAACCCCAAAAGAAATCTTGCAAATTTTACAGAAGGAAAGACCCATGACAATGTTGTTATGGCTGTAAAAAACGGGTCTACCGACGTGGGAACGGTACGTACGGATACCCTGGAACAAATGCAGGCTGAAGGCATTATTAAGCTCAGTGATTTCAATATTATTAACCAGATAAATGATTCATTTCCCTTTGTTCATTCCACCATTCTCTACCCCGAATGGCCGCTGGCTGTGTTACCTCATATTAATAAAGATCGAGCGAAGAAACTCGCTAAAGCTCTCAAGCTGATGCCCCAGAACGCCCCGGCCATGAAGGCCGCTGGCATTACAGCCTGGACTTACGCAGCTAACTACACACCGGTTACCGAATGCTTGACAGATATCGGATATGGTTCTTTAAAAAAAAATATAAAATAATTGTTCATAAAATGGAGCGGGCAGATTCCCTTTAACTGACCTGTCCCCCTTTGCACCGATTGCGAAAAAAAATAATCATTTCAATTATACATCATAAACGAGTAATAAAACCTCTACACAGGAGTTGACTGATGTTTAACAAGTTAAGTCTTCGAGTAAAACTGATCGGTGTTATTTTATCGGCGGTTACTGTATCTCTCATCATTATGACTGCTGTTATTGCCTATAAAGCCCAACAGGCTTCCCAAAAGGACGGTTTTGACAGGGTTGATCAGATTGCCTATCGATATGCTGCTGAAGCCGAAAGTGACATCGGAAACGTAACAAGTATTGCCAAACGAATGGCCGCGAGCATTTCAAACCTGCGAACTCGTGGTGTCGATCGAGAGACACTTGACAGTGTTATGCGTGGTGTTCTTGAACGAAAGAAGAGTTATATTTCCGTATGGTCAGTGTGGGAACCCAATGCCCTTGATGGCCGGGATGCCGATTTTGAGGATGCCGTCGGCCACGATGAAACCGGTCGCTACGTCCCTTCCTGGAACAGACATGGGGGTGAAATCGACGTAACACCACTCAAAAATTACACTACCGCAGAATATTATCTCTTAGCAAAAAATTCTAAAAAACCGGTTGTTCTGGAGCCCTACCTCGGAGAGTTCAACGGTGAAAAAGTACTTATCGTTAACGCTACAGCCCCCATCAAATACAAAGGGAAAGTAGTCGGGGTAGCCGGCATTGAGTTTTCCCTAAAACCTCTTAACGTGAAATACAACGCTCTGAAGCCGTATGAAACGGGTACAATCTACATCTTTTCCAACAAAGCTAATGTTATTTCCCATCCTAAGGATAATCGTATTGGTAAATCCTATCTGGAAGGAAACCCATGGTTAAAGGCATATATGGGAACCATGGCATCAGGACAGGGTTTCAGTTACTCTGAAAAGTCAGAAAGTCTGGGCGGAATGGTGTACAGACGAAACGTGCCAATCCCCATTGCCGGTAGCAGATCTACCTGGTCGATAATGGTCAATGTTCCATATAGCACTTTTCTCGCCCCTGCATATAAGATCAGGAATCTGACCATTGGTTTTGGCCTCGGAACTCTGGTGCTTCTTGCGGGAATTTTGTTCCTGGCCGCCAATGCCATTACCAAACCCATTGTTGCTATTGCTAATGTTGTTCGAGAAGTATCAACAGAACACGATCTAACCCTGGAAGTACCTGTACGAAGTCAAGATGAAATTGGCACAATGGCGCAGGAATTCAACAATATGCTCGGTGAGTTGCGATCGGCCTTTACAGAAGTAAACAAAGCAAGTGAAGGAGTAAGTACGGGTGCTTCAGAGATGGCCAGTCGAGCAAGCGCCAACCGGGATAGAGCTGAGAACGAACTGGCTCAGGCCCAAAAGTCACAGGAACTGATCACACAGATGAGTGCTACATCTGCACAGGTATCGCTAGCCTCTACAGAGCAGGAAGAAACTGCACGTAGATCCCAGGAAACAGTGACCACTCTGGTTGAATCGATGGAATCTGTAACCAAAGCCGTCGGCAGGCAGAGTGAAGAGGCAGACACAGCTACAAGCCGTGTTGCTGAAATGGGTGAAACTGGTGCCAAGGTTGTGCAGACATCCACGCAACAGGGAGAAACGGTGATTGAAGTTACCTCCTCCATGGATAAAATTTCCACAGCTGTTCAAAACATGGCTGAGGCGGTAAGCAGTGCCAACGAACATGGAGAAGAATCGCTTCAAGCTGCCGATGATGGTAGACAAGCCGTTGAAGATACTGTTTCCGGTATGCATTCCATTGCTGAATCTTCGGATCAGATCTCTGAGATTATTGGCGTTATTACAGAAATCGCTGAACAAACCAACTTGCTTGCCCTGAATGCGGCCATTGAGGCTGCCCGTGCTGGAGAACATGGAAAAGGTTTTGCCGTTGTTGCCGACGAAGTTGGTAAACTTGCCCAGCGCTCCTCTGAAGCAGCCAAAGAGATTACTCAGCTCATTAAAGATTCCAGTAACCGTGTTGCCGACGGAACGAAAAATAGCCAGGCTCTGCAATCATCACTGGTAAAAATTGTTGCAAGTGGACGAAATAATATGCAATCCATTGAGGAGATTTCCTCTGCTGCAGAAATCGTTGAAACGGATATCCAATCTGTACAAACCCTGGTTGGAGAACTGAATACTCTAGCCAAAGAAATTACCACAATGGCTGGTGAGCAGGGTTCTCGTCGTCTTGCAGCAGAAGAAGCACTGGGCGCCATGGTTCAGCAGTCACAAATCATTAGTGCACTGGTTGCAGAATCACAGCATGGTGCGGGAACGATCCAGTCAGATATGGATGGTATTGTTGAACAAACCAGCGACATGGGTGCAAGAGTTGATATACAGCAAAAAAATTCGGATGAAGCCATGACGATTGCTGCTGAATCTGCGACTGGTGCTCAGCAGACCATGGAAGGTGCGGGTACGGTTGTTGGACTGACAGAGTCCCTGCAAAACCTGTCGCAACAACTGGTTAAAGAAGTTGAGAAGTTCAAAATCTGATGGCGTCGTAAAAACTCTTCATCTGCTTCGTCACTGCAAATTTACTGTCACTGCGGCGTACCTAAGTACGCCTCATTCTAGTAAATTTACGTTCCTCGCATATGAAGTTTTTTACTTAGCCATCTAACGTGTAGTTTTTTTACGAATTTAATATGCTCATATTGTGTGTGGATAGAGAAACTCTATCTAGAGGAGAAATTCCATGGCTGAGATATTTACAGGCGAAGGTCGGTCTGAGCAGGTTGAAAAAGAACAACTTATGCAATTGGTCGGGTTTTCGATCGGTAAGGAGCAGTTTGGTGTCGATATTCTTATGGTACAGGAGATTATTCGTTCGGCTCCAATCACTGCTGTTCCGAACTCGCCCGACTTTGTTGAAGGAGTTATCAACCTGCGTGGTAATATTATTCCTGTTATCGAGTTACGTAAACGCCTGAACCTGTATGAAGATAACGTAAATACGGACACCTGGATCCTGATCCTGAACATTGAAGGAAAGGTGACCGGATTTATTGTCGACTCGGTATCCAAAGTTTTAAAAATTCTGGAGAGCTCCATTGAGCCACCACCAGAGCTTGTTGTTGCCGGACTAAAAAGCCAATACATACAAGGTGTTTGTGATACCGGAACAGGAATTCTGATTATTCTTGATTTCAACCATATTCTGCTCGTTGAAGAATTACAGAAGTTGAAAGAGATAGCATAATTGCAGTAAACAAGAAAAGCAAAACGTTGCTGGTCTAATCTAAACAGGGTGGATACAAACCAATGGGAAAACGCATTTTAATTGTTGACGACTCCTCAATGATGCGAAAAATGATAGCGAAAATCCTCCAACCAGAGGGGCACACCATCATTGGAGAAGCAAAAAACGGGTTGGAAGCTATTGACTTATACAAGTCACTACAGCCTGATATTGTCACCATGGATATTACCATGCGGGATATGGATGGCCTGGAAGCAGCAAAAGAAATCTTCAGTTTTGATGATTCTGCTCAGATTATATTCCTTTCCAATCTTGATGAAGAAAAATATCGGGAAGAAGTGGAACGTCTTGGTGCCCTGGGGTTTGCCAATAAACACAAGGCTAAAGAGATTCTTGACATAATAAACAGGTAAACGTTTACTGAAGTAACTAATAATGCCTCCATGAGAGCGAAAGTCGAGATGAATAAGCAAGACAATTGCAAACAGAATCTAAAAAAGAAGGCTATGCTCTTTTTTAGCCTGTCTATACCATTAAGCCTTTTAATAATCGGAAGCATGCTCTATGCGTCACAGGGGCAATCTGATAAGGGACTATGGGTGGCTTTGTTCGCTGCTGTACTATTGCTGGTGACACTGGTCCTGGGTTCGCTTTTTTTCCAGCGCAGTATAGTTGTTCCTCTACAGGAGCTGTGTTCTACTGTTCAGAGAATAAGCAATGGCGAATTTGATAATCCAGTCCAGATCAGAACGATGGATGAAATTGGTCAGGTAGGTGAAAGCGTCAACGACCTGGTAATAAATGTACAGGAAATTCTTCTCTATGCCTGGAACCACACACATAAAAACTTTACACCTCTCAAAGAACTCCCGGCAGATCCTTCCCTGTTAAAAAACGAAATTGCCAAGATATACCGAGAAAATGAAAATATGAAGGAATTCCTGCTGACCTTCACGTATTTTGAAGTCAAACTGGAACATGAAAAAATGGTATCTGATACTCTGGATGATTCAAATGCTGACAATTCTTAAGCAAGGCGACAACCATGGCTGACTTATCAATGTTACCGGATTTTATAGACGAAGCAGTTGAGCACCTCGAAGAATTAGAGAGCTCTCTCCTGCGTCTTGAGACCCAGCGTGAAGATGCTGATGTACTCAACGATATCTTCAGATCGATGCATACGATTAAGGGTGCGGCTCAATTTGTCGGTATCGAACGAATCTCAGAACTCTCCCACAAGCTTGAAAACCTGCTGGATAATATTCGCCAGGGAAAGCAAGAGCTGGATGAACCCTGTATAGACCTGCTTATTGCTGGTAAAGACAGAATTTCACAACTGGTTACTGAGCTTGAGAAATCCCAGGTAGAAGAAACTGAAATTGACGACCTCCTTCAGCGCATTGACAATGACGTGGAACCTGGAAGCGAGGCCATCGTCGAGATGGCCGTTCCTACTGAAATTGCACATCAATCGTGCTCTCTTCAAGCAGATGCCCAGGAAGAAGAACATGACGAAGAACTGTATAATATCTTTCTGGAACAGCTTCAGGAAAAAATTCCTTTTTTACAATCCCAAATAGACACACTTGCTACCACAACAGCAAAACAGGACATCCTGACCCATTGCGGTAATGGTATTAAGAACCTTCTCTCTTCTGCCAACTATATGGGGTATGAAAGACTCAACCAGCATTATAAAGAATGGCAAATAAAAATCGAAGATGTCCTGACTCAGTTATCTGCTGATCAGCAACCAGACCTGAGCTTTATGCAGAGCTTTCTTGATGAAATTATCACTGTTTATCCACAGGCAATGGAGAATATCACAGTCAGCACTGAGGATGGGATCACAGATGCCCTTGATTCTCTTTTTTCAGATACTCCGGAAGAAACACCGCAAGCATCCTCCACAGATGCAGGCGCTGATCTCGAATCCGCTCTGAACTCAGCCTTTATTGATAACTTTGGCGAATCTTCTGAGGAAGTGACGGAAAGCAGTACACCACCCGCAGAGCTAGAAAATGAGGCTCTTGCAGAAGAATATGATGAGGAGTTACTTGAAATTTTCATGACCCAACTCCAGGAAAAAATTCCATTCTTACAATCCCAGATCACTGAAATTGCAACGACAACAGATAAGGAAGAAGTACTAGACCATTGCACCAAGGCCATTACAAGTCTTCAATCTTCTGCCAATTACATGGGATATGAGAAGCTCAACAGCCATTATGTGCATTGGCTGAATGCACTTGAACAGGCCAGGGGGCAACTCAGGAGCGGCCAGCACCTCGACATTGGTTTCATGCAGGCATTTATCGATACAATCAACAAGACCTATCCGCAAGACACCGAAAATATCGTTCAACCTGCTGACGATAGCGACGATTTAGATGCAGCTCTGGAATCGGTATTAAGTGATGGATTTTCAGGATCCCTTGGAGAAATAGAAGAAAAAAGCAAACCTGAGCTTCTTGAGAATGAGACGCTGGCAGAAGAGTACGATGAGGAATTACTGAGCATCTTCATCAATCAACTCCAGGAAAACATCCCCCTATTACAATCTCAGATAGCAAAACTTGCAACATCTGCCAATAAGCAGGAAGTTCTCAGCCACTGCCACGAGACAATCAAAAGCCTGTATTCCTCTGCAAACTATATGGGCTATGGGAAGCTTAGCAACCACTACAATATATGGAAGGAAGAGCTTAAAACTGCAGTAACAGGTCTCCAGAACGGACAGGAGCCTGATCTTGCGTTTATGCAAAATCGTATCGATGAAGTCGTTACCGCCTATCCACAAGCCATAGAAACCGTAACACAGGTAACTGCCTCCGATCCCGATGATGAATTTGAGGATATTACGGAAACCATCGGTTCCATGCTAAGTGTTCGACCACCTGAAGATCCAGTCAAAGAAGCTCAGACAAAAGAGAATCCTGAAGATATTACAATGCTGCCGGAGCGACAGACCGAAGAGGACGATGAGGCTCTCTTCAGCAAACTGAGCAATGCCCTGGAAGCTTCGCTTAATCAGGAGGAGAATATTCCATTAACACCGATGCATGGTGTCATAGAAGAGATGGTCACTCCGAAAAAGGTTGAACCAAAGCCCTCTACTCCAAAATCCGCAAGTGCTGCAGAACCCGAAAAAACAAAACCTCAGCAGCAAGTGCAACCTGCCGAAAAGAAAGCGCCTGCCAAAATCAAACAGAGTATGCGGGTTGATACGGACAAAATCGACTTTTTGATGAACCAGGTTGGTGAGCTGGTGGTAAGTCGAGCCTATTTTGCACAGCTTTTTGCTGAAATGAGGGGATTACAACAGCACTTGTTAGATAATCTCAACCTCACCAAGAGCGAATTAAAACCACTCAATGAATTTGCTTTCAGGCTGGGAGAAGCTGGAGTTGCACTTGGTCGGGTATCCAATGAGCTCCAGGAAGGCGTTATGAAAGTACGGATGCTGCCCATCGACCATCTATTCAAACGCTTTCCGCGCCTGATACGTGATCTTGTTCACAAGAGTGACAAGAAGGTCGACTTAAAAACCAGAGGAGAAGAAACAGAACTGGACAAAATGGTGGTGGAAGAAATCTCCGATCCGCTCATTCATATCCTGCGTAATGCCGTTGACCATGGCATCGAAAGTGCCGAAGAGAGAATACGACAGGGTAAGCCGGAAACTGGCACCATTACCTTGGAAGCCTATCATGAAAGTGATCATATCGTCATTGATGTAACCGATGACGGCAGAGGAATTGATTTCAAGCGTATCAAAGACAAGGCGCTGGCAAAGGGTCTCTACTCAGCAAGCGAACTCAATCGTATGACTGAGTCGGAAGTGAAACATCTTATCATGCAGCCCGGATTTTCCACTGCAGAAAAAACGACCAAGACCTCTGGGCGTGGCGTCGGCATGGATGTGGTGAAGAAGAATATCGAAAAGCTTAACGGAAGCATTGAAATCGAAACGACATTCGGCAAAGGTTCCAGAATACGAATCAAAATCCCACTGACCATGGCCATTATTCAGGCCCTGATGGTTCGCGTGGGTGAAGAAAAATTCACTATCCCATTGACCTCTGTGGAAGAAACCCTGCGAATTTTCCAACAGGACATTTCTGAAATTGAAGGTGTTGATGTTATCTATATCCGTGATACCACAATGCCTATTTTCAGGCTTTCGAAAATGTTCAGCATACAGGACGCCAATCAGGATAGAGACAAATTATTTGTGGTGGTGGTCAGTACCGGATCATCCGAAATTGGCCTGGTGGTAGATGAACTCCTGGGCCAGGAAGAAGTTGTTATCAAACCCCTTGCCGACTATTTACGGACAGACAGCGGGTTCTCAGGTGCCACAATTCTTGGTACTGGAGGTATCTCACTGATCCTCGACATTCCCGAACTGGTGGAAATGAGCAATGCGAATCAGGTCAGAAGGCAACAAAAGCTTTCCCACGGACGCCGTGTGGTCGACCATGATGATATGGAACAGCCAGTAGTACATTAAAACGAAAAGAATTGTTTTAGTCTGCGTAGGTTGTGGTTGAGTATTGCGAAACCCAACGTTTGCATCAATGTTGGGTTTCGCTACACTCAACCACAACCTACAATACCCATTGGAATCTATGGGAAAAGTTACATTTAAAACTCACAACAAAGTTAGAGATGGTATAGTATCATGGATGAAAAATTTAACGTTTTAGTTGTCGATGATGCCTCTTTCATGACCAAGGCAATCAGTGAAATTCTGGAAGCTGACCCTGATGTTACTGTGGTTGGAGTTGCCAGGAATGGGCAGGAGGGGCTGGAACAGATAAAACGATTACGTCCCGATGTCATCACGCTGGATATTGATATGCCGATCATGAATGGTATTGAGGCAATTCGCCATATCATGATCGAATCTCCTGTTCCCATTGTTGTGCTCAGCTCTCTCTTTGGTGACGGTTCCATTACCTTTGAAGCTCTGCGCCTGGGAGTTGTTGATTTTGTAGCGAAACCATCCGGCGCCATCTCCAAAGATATTCACGTTGCCAAACAACAGATTCTTGATCGTATAAAACTGGCAACATCCGTAAATCTTGAAAATGTTCGCAGGGTACGAGTGAATGAACAGAATGTTCGGGAAACACTGGAAGACCGGTACGGCTTTCAACCCCTTGAGTATCTTGTTGCCATGGGTACCTCACTCAGCGGCCCCAACACCTTTATTCGTTTAATGACTCAACTTTCTCCTGCAATGCCGGCTGCTGCTGTGGTTGTACTGGAAATAAACTCGCAAATACTCCCGGCTTTTGTAGAAAAATTCAATGATTTCGTTCCCTGGAAGGTTGAGGTTGCGTGTCAAGATACGGTTATAGAACAGGGGGTTTGCTATATTCATTCCAACGAGGCGGCTCTCACGATTCAACCCAACGACAGCGGAGAACCTGCCTTTAATATCGCAGGCCCTGTGGAAAGACCTCTGGACACATTTTTCAGCTCAGTAGCTGATGTCTTTAAGCAGCAGGCAATTGGTATAATGCTTACAGGATATGGCGACGATGGAGCGAATGGTTTTGCCGCAATTCAGCAAAAATCAGGAGTGACCATTGCCCAGAGTATAGAAACATGTGTCTATCCAAATCTGACAGATAACGCCATCAAATGCCAAACTGTAGATCAAATTGTGGAGGAGAGTAAATTGGCGGAAGCCATTGAAAATATCATTTCCTGATATCTGTTCAGGTTGTTAGCATTTTAGGCTGTAGGCTATTAGCAAATACGCACAAATAGTCCAACAGCACCTGGATGGCCTGACTCAGTTGTAGAGAGCGCATTTATGCGTAAAAAAGCGTTTTTCCTAACAGTCTAAATATCTTCGGCCTATTATGCTGAATAGTTACTTAGAGCCTTATTATGATAATAACTTGCGACAAATGTAAAACCAGATACAAGCTGGCAGATACGATTACAGACAAGGATGCCTTTAAGGTTCGATGTCAAAAATGTAATCATAGCTTTATGGCCTACAAATCCGTCCCGGAAGAACAATCCCTGCTGTTACAGGAAGAAATAACACCTGATCACAATAAAATCATAGCCATCAGTAATCAAAAAGGCGGCGTTGCCAAAACCTCCACCTGTTTAAATCTTGGAATGGCACTGGCACAAATGAACAAGAAAGTACTACTGGTCGATTTTGATGTGCAGGCAAACCTGACTATTTTACTGGGGTTTCGAAAAACAGAATCGTTTTATGAAATTCTGGAAAAAAACACAAAGGATATCAGCAGTTCCATACAAAAGACAAGATATCCAAATTTAGACCTTCTCCCCTCCAACAGCAAGATGGCATTGCTGAAAAAAAAATACCTGAATGTAGATCGCTACGAATACCTGCTGCGGGACAGATTGGATCTGATAAAAAAACAGTATGACCATATCCTGATAGACACCCCGCCCTCCATTGAGTTTTTCACGTTAAACGCACTTATCGCCTCAAACTTTGTTGTTATCCCCACGACGTGTGAATACCTCTCCATGCACGGTATCGGCCAGATCAATGATATCCTGACCATTATTAAAAAAGAAATCAATCAGGATATAAATCATAAAGTTTTGATTACCATGCATAATGCGGATATCACCTCCGAGAAAGTAATGTTCAACAAGATACAGGAAAAGTATAGAGACAACATTTTTAAAACCGCCATTGAAATAGACAATAAAATGCAGGAGTCACATATCGTAAACATGCCTGTTGTTCTATATGCGAAAGAGAGTAAGTCCGCACAACAATACATAAAACTGGCACAGGAGATTAGCGGAGAATGATGCCATGCGCAAAACCAATTCTTACCCCTCTACTCTCCTTTATCATTTGTATTCTGCTCTGGGAGCTCACGGTACGATATAGCGGTTGGGACAAAAACATCTTTCCTGACCCGCTCACGGTTTTGATCAGCATGGGAGAGCTTATTCGCAGCGGTTGCCTCCTCAAGCATACGGTGGCCAGCCTCTTTCGGGTAACAGCCGGGTTTTATCTGGCGGCAATACTAGGTATTCCACTGGGAATTTTTTTAGGTAGAAATTATACAGCTGCTCTGTTTTTCAATCCCATTATTAATTTTCTGCGTCCCATATCTCCACTGGCCTGGATCCCCTTGGCCATGCTCTGGTTTGGTATCGGCGATCAGCCTGCAATCTTTCTGATATTTCTCTCCAGTTTTTTCCCCATCGTGGTGGCAACAACGGTTGCGGTACAATCCATCAATCCGACCTATTTTTATGTAGCTGCCAACTTTGATTTCAATAAATATGAAGTGCTCAGTAAAATTGTGATTCCTGCAATCATTCCTTCCATCGTAACTTCCCTTCGCCTGACGGTCACCATCGCCTGGATTGTGGTGGTGGCAGCTGAAATGATAGCGGTACAATCGGGACTTGGTTACCTAATTCTTGATTCCCGTAATGGCTTACGCATGGATTATGTTATGGATGCAATGATTGTCATCGGTCTTATAGGATTATTCCTCGATTATATCATGCGGAGGTTGAGTAACATCGAATCTACAGTCTGGGCAACAGTGGAACGATAGCATTCTGAACATGGGAAATATTCTTGTAAAGCAAATAAGTAAAGAGTTTTGTAACAGGCGGCACGTCAACCGGGACAATGATCATCTCTGTCCGCATGGTGATGTCATTCCTGTCCTGAACAAAATAGATCTTGAAATCAAGGAAGGGGAGATGGCTTGCCTGCTGGGACCTTCCGGATGCGGCAAATCCACCCTTCTTCGCATTATTGCCGGATTTGATAAACAGACTTCGGGATCGCTGACTATTAACGGCAAAGCAGTTGACGGACCCAGTTCAAATAATATTTTTGTTTTTCAACACAGTGGCCTCCTGCCATGGATGACGGTCTGGCAAAATGTAGAACTGGGACTGCGCCATATAAAGAACCCTGAAGGAAAAAACCATGTAATATTGGAATATATCCAGATGGTTGAGCTCGACGGTTTCGAACACCATTACCCCTATCAACTTTCAGGTGGAATGCAGCGCCGTGCGGAACTCGCCAGGGCCCTGGCCGTTAATCCTGATATCCTGATCATGGATGAGCCATTTTCCGGACTCGACTTCCTCACCCACATGAAAATGCGGGAAGAAGTGGTCAATATGCACCAGTTTCTGGAAAAAACCATATTAATGGTCACCCACGATATTGACGATGCCCTTATCATGGGAGACAGAGTTGTGGTTTTCAGCAATCGACCTTCTGAGATTAAAGTAAATCGCCGCCTTGATTTCTCCCACCCCCGAATTTTCGAGAAAAACCCTGAATTGCAGGACATTAGAGACGAGTTATTCCTGATGCTAGGTGTCAGCTACGGTGTATAGATTAATAAAAGCCATCCCCCCTGTCTGGCGTACCCTTGCAGGCTCTGCAGCTTGGCTGCTGCTAATATCTGTACTGCATTTCTGGCTCAACGGTGAACATGATTCCAGAAAAGTCGTATCCATGGGCTACATGCCGGTTATTACCAACCTGGCAGCCCCACTGTTAGATCATGCCAGCAAAAAGAATGAAGATATTTATTTTAAGGCGCTAAAGTTCAGTTCATTTGCAGAAATGGCAGAAGCCCTGCGACATGATGAAATAGAGGCAGCCTTTATTATTGCGCCCCTGGCGATTGCGCTGCATCAACAAAACGAAGATATAAAGATTGTCTATATTGGCAATCGGCATGAAAGTACCTTCGTCGCCAGAAAAGAGTTAAATATACAATCATTCAATGAACTGTCCGGTAAAACCATTGCCGTTCCCATGCGTTATTCAGGGCACAATATAGCCATTCAAAAATTGATGGAAGAAAGCGGACTCAATGGACAGATTAAAGTGGTGGAATTAAACCCACCGGACATGGCTTCGGCTCTGATGGCCGGTTCCCTTGATGGGTATTTTGTAGGAGAGCCCTTTGCTGCCCAAACGCTGAAAAATGGAACAGCAAGCCTTGTTTTTCACGTTGAAGATGTCTGGGACTCCTTTATCTGCAACCTTGTCCTCGTCAAGCAGCAACTGATAGAAGATGAACCCGAAACCGTCAGAATGCTCGTTGAAGGGGCAATACGATCCGGCTTCTGGGCAAGGTCTCACCCCCGCCAGGCAGCAGAGATTGCCGCTGCCTACTGGAATCAGTCCGTTGATCTGGTGGAGTACGCCCTGACACAGCCTGCTGGCCGTATTGTCTACGACCAGTATATGCCCAAAGAGGAAGAGATCCAGCAACTGGCTGACCTGATGGAACATTTCAATTTAACAAAAACTAATACTATCCAAGGTTTGGTAGATGATCAGTTTACCAGATCAATGAGTACAAGTACTGTTGACAACCTTGAAGAGATTTTCAAAAACAATGAATAACAGAGCCCAGAACAACAGACGTTTCCCCAGAGTTCCTAAGAGTGTCAATATGACTGTCAGGAGGCTGCAATACCCCTTGGCCGATGTTCCAAAGACACCAGCAATTACAAAAAACGTAGCCACCGTGGGAGTCTGTTTTGTCACCACAGAACTCTATGAGACCGGTATCCTGTTAAGCCTGGACATTGATCTTCGTGGTTGGCAGCAATATCTGGAAAATGTATTTTCCGTCATCGATGCAGGCACCATCACCCGACCGTTAACGGCAATAGCTGAAGTAGTCTGGGTGCAAAATCTCACAAACAACAAAGGCTATAAAGTTGGTGTCAGGTTCCAGGATATTTACGAAGACGACCTCAAGGCCTTACAAAAATATCTCACCGCAATAATAGAAAAAGACAACATGTTATGATTTCTCTTCCCCGCAGCGGACTGCACCGTCAGCTCATATTTTACACATTCTTTATTGGAATTGTGTTCCTGACCATGGCCTTTGAGATGACCATTTTTCTAAGGGGAGACCGGGTACAACTTCCTGCAGAAACAACAAACCTGATTCTTCTTAAAACAGGGTTGATGCTGGCCATTCTCCTTCTGGCCATTGGCTTGGTGATGTTACTCTTTACAAAGCGTATCATGTTTCCCCTCGGTCGGATAATTGAAGGAACGGAAGCCATGAGCCAAGGAGATTTCTCCGTTGTACTGCCCGATCAGAGCCGCGATGAACTTGGAGAACTGGCACGACGAATCAATGATCTTACAGCCAATCACCAGGAACTCATTCTCCTTACTCAAAATATGAGTGAACAGGCCAAACAGGTTTTGCAGACCGGGGCTGCTGAGACCAGAACGGAGGATGCTATTAAAATCCTTGTTGAACTGGACGAAACCTTAAGCGAATTCGGCAGGAGTTTTTACTCGTGAGGAATGCGGGCTAATGCCAGGATTTACAGAATACTGGTTTATGATACCCGTGGGTCTGTTTATATCCACAATTGCCATGTTTTTCGGTCTTGGCGGCGGTGTGTTATGGATGCCATTTTTGCTGATGACCACAGCTCTCCAACCACGAGAAGCTGTACTCTGCACCCTTGTCATCCAGTTTTTCGGTCAACTCAGTGCCTCCTTTGCCAACCATCGCTCTGGCCTGATTGACTGGCGACTTGTGCAACTACTCTTACTAGCCGGTATTCCTGCAGTCGTTGCAGGTGTTCTCCTCTCCTGTCTGCTCCATCCTCTCTGGATAGAATTTCTTCTCGGCCTGACTATTTTTTTTATAGCCTATGTTTTTCTCAGGGGTGACGACTTTTTTGTCGAAGGCACTGCCAAAGCAGACCTTGCAGCTGCCCGTAAGGGGCGGTTCATTACAATAATTGGCGGCATGTTAACTGGATTTATCGGCATCGGTGTAGGAGACTGGCTGGTACCGTTTTTTAATAAACATTGTAAACTTGCCATGGTCTATTCTGTGGCAAGCAGTATTGCCCTGATGATGATTCTCTCTTTAACGGCCATGAGTACTCACCTTCTTCTTGGGATACACATAGAATGGATCATAGCCGTACCAGGTATTATTGGTGTGATAATTGGCGCGCAGGTTGGCTCAAGACTGCTACAGCGTATTCCAGAGATTCGTTTTAAAGAACTCTTTGTGCTCATGCTGATTTTTATTGCCACCCATGTGACCTTCAATGCGCTCTGACATTGACAGTTCGGGATAAAAGCATATATACTTTTATTATGATTGATGGCGGTGTATTTATACCCTTTTTTCGGGTGAAAACTCTTCATCTTCTTCGTCACTGCAAATTTACTGTCACTGCGGCGTACTTAAGTACGCCTCATTCCATTAAATTTGCGTTCCTCGAATATGAAGTTTTTTACTTAGCCATCTGAGATTATATTTTTTTACCAGACGCACACAAGTACTACAAATTAGGACTCACAGCTCAACATAAAACGACAAAAAAATGACAGAGCAAGCCAAAAGTGGATTCAACGGTGATGTACAGGGTCTCAGTCTTATAGACATTGTCCAGCTTGTCTGTATGGAAGGAGACGACAGAAAGATAACTGTACAAAGCCAAGAGAATAATGGGGTTATCTATTTCCATGACAATGAAATCATTCACGCCGAATGTGAGGGAGTAACCGGTAAAGAGGCATTCTACACTATTATGAGCTGGCCTTCCGGAACATTCAGCATGATTTTTGCCAGCACCGAGACACGGAGCATTGACGCTTCGTGGAATTTTCTTCTGATAGAAGCAGTACGCCTCATCGATGAGAAGGAAAATAACGGCGAGACCGACGACACAGAAGATTCTCTGCAACAGAAGGTCCTGGTGGTAGATGATTCAAAGCTCTTCACAAAAGCCTTTGTCAAACTCTTTGAAGAAGAAATTAATGCAAAAGTTATCGGTACAGCTACCAATGGTAAGGAAGCACTGAAATTCCTGGAAGTGCAGGTTCCCGACCTAGTGACACTTGATATCAACATGCCGGTTATGGGAGGAGATTCGGCCTTAAAGCACATTATGATCCGTTCACCATCGCCTGTAATACTGGTGAGTAATTGCAGCGAACAGTCGTGTGCAACACTTATGGATTTTATGCGACTTGGTGCCGTTGATGTGGTTGCGAAACCTATAAATCCGCAGTCATGGGAAATAGTCAGTAAACGCCTCCACCACATTATTACACATGTAAAGGAGTTTCGTGTTGATAATGTCAGCAGAGCAAAAAAACTGATCCCGATGGCGAAACGAATTACCCCCGAGAAACCTGCCAGAGAACTGATCGTTATTATTGGAGGACTCGGAGGAATGCTTGAATTACAAAAGGTCGTCCCCTCCCTCGAATACAACGCTGACACTGCTATAATGATCCTGCAGGATATGTATCCGTCTATCACTCCGCCGCTTGCGGCTTATCTTGATTTATTTACACCCTTTCCAACGACAACCATGGTCACCAATACAGCTATTTCTGGCGGACGTTGCCAGGTGGGCAATTGTCACACGCAATGGCATATCACCACTACAGACGGCGCCCCCGTGGTTTGCGGTGAAGAGAACGATACCTTTGAGGTCTCCCTGGACAGATCCAAATTGCTAACTTCAGCAAGTGATGCCTTTGGCACAGCATTAACGATTATTATTCTAAGCGGCAGTGATACGAACATGAAACAGGAAATCGAATATGCTTCGGGCAATGGAGCCACCATTCTGCTGCAGGAACCTGATTCCTGCCTCTTACCCGCCCCAATTATTGAACTACGTGATTTAGCCATAAAAACACATTGCCTGAAACCGGAAGAAATGGGATCTTTTATTTCCAACGCTTCCATGAAATAGAGAGATCAACTCAATGGCCAAGTCTAAAATTCTCATTGTTGACAGTAATCCGGTTTTTGTCAACCTCCTCAGCGAAGAGCTTGAACTCTACGGTCAGTTTGAAGTTCTTACTGCAACAAGGGAAAACGAAGAAATTGCTGCTCTTAAAGATCATCATATTGATATCGTACTGGTTGATATTGATGCAGAAAATATTGAAGGACTACACTTCCTTTCTTTTATGAGCACCACCCATCCCCGTACTCCCTGCATTGTCATGACCAGAAAAGATCATTCTGAAACAGCAACGATCAACAGTTGTGCAGGTAACGACTCTATTTTCTGTTACACGAAAAAGCCAACCCGCCTGATCGAACTTGGCGGTGAAATCATTGAGGGACTATATCGTATTGATGAGAATGACTACTCGCCAGGAATCGCGGTAAACAGATTACTGCACCTGCTTGCGATCCACAAAAAAACAGGCCGTATCCAAATTAAATTCGGCAGCAAAAAACATGGTTTTTTTGACTTTCATCACGGTATCCTGCAAGATGCCTTTTATCCTGAAAGAGAGGGCGAGGAAGCCCTCACAGAGATGCTCAGTTGGCCTCCTGTTAGTTTTCAATTTGAAACCCTGCCCCCGGATTACCAGAAGAATCGTATTTCGCCTGAATTCCTTAATACCATCCAGGGCTCCTCCAAGGGGGCAAGCTCTGCCACCGGTAACAAACAAAAAAAAATCAAACTCTTTATCGTTGATGATTCTAAAATGATGCGCAAGGTCATTGCCAATGTCTTTAAGGATGATGACAGCATTGAGATAGTAGGGGAAGCAGATAACGGCAAAGCCGCACTGGAACTCCTGCCACAACTCTGTCCCGATGTGGTTACCCTCGATGTCCAAATGCCTGTAATGGATGGAATCACAACGCTGAAACATATGATGATTCAGGCCCCCACTCCCACAATAATGCTCAGTGCCTACACTCGTGAGGGAGCGGTTATCACCTACGATGCACTGCGGTTTGGAGCTGTGGATTTTGTGGCCAAACCTTCCAATGTCGATGGCCTTGATCTTAAGGAACAAGCTAGAGAAATAGTGCGAAAGGTACATCTTGCTGCAGCAGTTGAGCTCGAAGCTGTAAAATACATACGAGCTGCTAAAAGGAAGGACGATGCAAAACAACAATCCGGTTCAGACACCTGTGACACACTGGTAGCCATTGGAGCTGCGGAAGGTGGATACGGCACTTTGTTAAAAATTCTGCCACACTTACGTCCCGGACTCTCCACTGCATACCTGGTAATATTACATGTCTCTCCCCAGCATGTTGACTCCTTTATTGATTATCTTGGCACCTATTGTGCGGTACCGGTAAAACGAGCACAAAACCACGCCCCCATCGAAAACGGTGTCTGCTATCTTGCATCTGGCGAAGAGTACTTAATCGTGCAAAAAAAGGAGAATAACCTGCTGCAGCACTTGTCCCCAGCCCCCTTTGCCTCCCGCAGAGGAGCCATCGATATGCTGATGTTTTCAGCTGCAGAGGCCATGAAGGACAATACGATAGGCGTAATTCTCTCAGGCATGGGAAGTGACGGCGAGGAAGGTTTGGAGGAAATTATACGAGTAGGTGGTTCTGCTATACTTCAGGACTCTGCAAGCTGCCTCTATAAAGAAATGGTGCAGAACGCTTCGCAATGCTGTCCTGCCGCACCCACTGTTCCTGATGGTGAGATTGCAGAAAGGATTCACAGGATGATTTCGACAGAATACAACGTTGTTATGTAGATTCAGACACTCATTCTACAAGCCCTTAAGCCGATTTCTGCAGGTAATAATCATAATCGCCCCCATAAAGATGCATTGCACCGTGATCGATTTCCATAACATGATCCACAAGAGAGTGCAGGAAATGCCGGTCATGGCTAACCAGAATGACAGTTCCCGTAAATTTCTTTAGCGCTTCCAAAAGAATATCACGAGATTGCATATCCAGGTGATTTGTGGGTTCATCCAGCACCAGAAAGTTATACGGACGAGCCAGCAGAGTTGCCAGTACAACCCGGCTCTTTTCTCCTCCTGATAACTGCGAGATACGTTTATCTGCATCGTCACCTTGAAAGAGGAAGGCCCCGCACAGGTTACGAACCTGGCCGATATGTGCCTGGGGCATAACCTCCTGCACCGTATCAAATACTGTCCTGTCAGCGTCAAGTATATCCATGGAATGCTGGCTGAAATAGCCCACATTCACATTGGCACCCAGCGTCACCGTTCCACTTGTAGGTTCGGTTTTTCCGGTCAGTACTTTTAAAAAAGTGGATTTCCCGGCACCATTCACTCCAACCACAGCAATCTTTTCCTGTCGGCGTATCATTCCGGAAACCCCGCTGAACACGGGTTTTGTACTTTTATCTTCCAGAATCCAGGTTTTGCCAAGCTCATGTATAGCCACCACATCATCACCGCTCCGAGGTGGTTCTGCAAATTCAAAACGCATAATTTTCTGTTCCGGCGGCAAGACAATACGTTCAATTTTCTCCAGTTTTTTGATGCGTGACTGCACCTGAGCGGCATGGGAAACACGAGCTGCAAAGCGGGCAATAAAATCTTCTTCTTTGGCCAGCATCTCCTGCTGGCGTCTATAACTTGCCTGCAACTGTTCACGCCGAATATCACGTTCACGCAGATAAAAATCGTAGTCTCCGCCATAGGTGGTAACTGTTTTATTGGCCACTTCAATAATCCTGCTGACAATGGAATTCATAAAGATGCGATCATGACTGGTCATAAGCACACCTCCTTTGAAATCATTTTTCAGCCACTCTTCCAACCAGAGGATAGACTCTATATCAAGGTGGTTGGTTGGCTCGTCAAGTAACAGAACGTCGGGATTAATGGTTAGAATCTTGGCAAGAGCTATGCGCATCTTCCATCCACCACTAAAGGACTCAACCGGCCGGTTATAATCATCAGGGCCTATGCCAAGACCAGTGAGCACTGCCTGTGCACGACTTTCCAGATCGTATCCGCCCCTGTGTTCAAACTCTTCCTGAGCATTGCCATAGCGTTCGAGTAATTCAGCCAGGTCATCATCGGACATGGGTTCTGCCATGGCGGCTTCCATCTCCTGAATTTCCGTAGCCAGATCCGTCACTTCCGCCACAGCAGACATGGTTTCTTCCAGTGCAGAACACCCCGCCATTTCACCAACTTCCTGAGAGAAATAACCGATTACCGTTTTTTTGGAACAGGCAATATCGCCCTTATCGGCCTCTTCCTCACCGGTGATAAGGCGAAATATTGTACTTTTCCCCGCACCATTGGGACCAACCAGGCCACTACGGACACCGGGAAGGATTTGCAAACTGGCATTGCTGAAAAGAATCTGGCGGCCATGTTGCTTGCTGATATTGGTCAAATGAATCATAAGAGGTCTCGTAATACAGAAGTTTCTCGGTTAGGATAAGGGCTTGTTCGATAATAACTTTGTAATTATGAGGTGTAAGATGAATGTTTAGGGAAACGGTTTTCGATTATTTAACCGCAGGCGTAGCCGAGCTACGTTGAGGATTAAATCATTGTAAAGCGTTTTTCTAAATGTTTATATTGCGCCTCAGAATACGAAGTTATTATTGAATGAGCCCTAAGTGCGGGGTTCACTCAGTAGAAATTCAATCAGGTTAAAGATATTATGGCAAACCCATTT
>JAOZLI010000135.1:0-1354 GCA_029934915.1 Desulfocapsa sp.
TGCTCTTCTCCATCCTTTAAGGCGGCTACTTCGCCAATAATGGCAACATCTTCACCATGTGCTGCAAATCGGTGAACGATGTCGTCCACTTCTTTGTCGTCCACAATAACCATCAAGCCAATGCCCATATTAAAAGTTCTGTACATCTCCGTGCGCGGTACATCTCCTTTTTTGGCCAGGAAATCAAAGATAGGTGGAACCTGCCACTGGTTACAATCGATTACGGCTTTGCAGCCCTTTGGCAGAATGCGAGGAATGTTGTCAATAAATCCACCACCGGTATTGTGTATCATACCGTTTAGGGTGTAACTTTTCAGGATTGCAAGAACAGACTGGACGTATATTCGAGTTGGCTTCAATAACTCTTCACCAAGTGTACAGCCAAGCTCTTCAATAGTATCGTTGACATCAAGGTTATGATCTGTAAAACAGATCTTACGAACCAGTGAAAATCCGTTGGAGTGCAGACCCGATGATTTAAGACCAATAATTTTATTGCCAATCTTAATTTGAGAGCCATCAATAATGTTTGCTCTATCACCAATACCAACAACAAAACCAGCAAGATCATAATCTCCGGCTTTGTAAAGGCCTGGCATCTCGGCTGTCTCACCACCAACCAGAGAACATTTCGATAGTTTACAGCCCTCCGCAATTCCTCTTACCACTTCAGTTGCCACATCAAGATCAAGTTTTCCAACGGAAAAATAGTCAAGAAAACAGAGAGGAGTCGCACCTCCGACGATAATATCATTCACGCACATGGCAACGAGGTCGATTCCAATGGTGTCATGCTTATTGCACCGTGCGGCAATATCGAGTTTAGTCCCCACACCATCCGTGGAAGTGACAAGAACAGGTTGCTTGTACTTATGGGTGTCTATGGCGAAAATGCTTGAAAAACCGCCGATATCATTTAAAACCCCTGGTTGATGGGTATCGCTTACGATATCTTTAATTCCGGAAACAAAATCATTCCCTTTGTCTATATCTACACCAGCTTCGCTATATTTTGATTGTTTTGTTTCGCTCATTTTTTTATTGTTGTTGGTGACAGGAATCTTATGGAAAAAAAAGTGATGTTAGTCTAGTAAGAGTTTTATGAAATTGCAAGAAGACAAGCTAATAATTTCTTCTAATAATAGCAGATTGGTGAAATAAATATTATGAAAATTTTATTTTTATTGGTGGGTGTGGTGTTAGTACTAGAAGGTATACCCTATGTAGCGTTTCCAGAATCCATGCGTGGCTGGTTACGCAAATTAAGTGAAATGAAGCCAGAGCATTTACGAATGATGGGATTGGTCTCGATGGCTTCGGGACTTCTTGTTTGCTGGTTTGTGCAACGGAGCGG
>JAOZLI010000135.1:1454-7407 GCA_029934915.1 Desulfocapsa sp.
AATGAAGAGATATCCTTTAATCCATTCTCCTCTATCCTGTCGTAATTTACTGTATGATGAGCTAAGAATGGTCCAGCCTGTACGTTCGCATACTTTTTGGATATATATTTCCGAGTGGCCGAATCGTCCGGTGTCTTTAAGGACAAATGAATCTCCATTGGCCTCTTCAACGGAAAAACATAGAATAGCAGCAGGGATTGCCTGAGCCTGGCACCCCTTGAAAACAGATTCAAGATCCCCCATATAGGTAAAGACGTCGGCGGAAAGGATCAGGTCGAAACACTTGTCAGTTTTTTCAAGAAAGCTCAGAATATCAGCTTTGACGAGTTCCCTATACAAATTCTTCTCATGAGCAACTTTTAGGATTTCATCAGAGATATCAACCCCGGTGAGTTCGCTGCAGCAGGGTGAAAAAGCAACTCCTGCCAACCCTGTGCCACAGCCAAGGTCAAGGCAGTGGCGTGCAGTGCTCTCAGGGAACAGTTTCTTGTAGAGTTGCCAGAGTTCTGTCGGAGTTTGATAAGCGAGGTCGTTCAGCAGCTTTTCTTCAAAGGTATCTGCAAATCCGTCAAATACTGCTTCAACATAGTCCAGAGGGGCAGTCTCCGGCGTTGTTCCGTTAAGGGAATGAAGCATATGCTGTGCTGCTTCATGTTCAGGATTACATTGCAGCAGTCGTTCATATAACTCCTTTGCCTTGTCGTATCTTTCTGACTTGTGGCAGAGGTATGCGTAATTATTAAGGGTCGCCAGATGAACAGGGTTTTGGGACAGGATAATATCATAGAACCTTGTTGCTTTTTCAAATTCACCAAGATCCTGATGACAGAGAGCCAGATTGTAAACGGTATCAATAGCAGAATCTCCTAATTCAATCGCCTGAGAAAAGGATGTAATGGCTTCCTCCACCCTGCGAAGGCGTCTGTGGTTCAGGCCATGATTGAAGTGGATATCCGGGTCTTCAGGGTTTCCTCTTGCCGCAATAGTATAATGCAATTCTGCCTGTTCAAAGTCCTTTAGATCGAATCTGGCAAGTCCCATATTGTAATGAAGCAGGGGAGAATCTCCGAGGAACTGTTCAAGTTCAGTATAGATAGAAAGGGCTTCCTTAGGCTTGTCATTTTCCTGTAATTCACAGGCAGTGATAAAGCGAAGTTGTAACTCTTCCGCAGAAATGTTTTCAGATTGCTTTTGAGACAGTGGTGAATTTGACATGGAAAAACCGGAAAAATCAGGAAATGTTTGAATTCAAATTGACGAAATTAGCTTAATTATTGTAATATGTAGTATTTAGTATGGTGGAAGTCAAGGGTGCCTCTTAGGACTCGACAATAAATAACTTTGACAATTTCTGTTGTAAATGTGCCGCAGGTTCAGTCTGCTTTTTATTGTCGAGTCCTTAAGGCACGAAATCAACGCAACAATGCAGTAAAGAGAACGCAATCTAATATTCCAGCTGGTGACCGGTATGAGAACGACTGAAAAAAAAGAATTAATAGGTACCGAAGGAATGGTGTTGTTGGATATGATCCGTCGCTTAAACCGTCGTAATGCCACTGATCATGTCCTAAGGCTTGTTAAGAAGACACATCCTGCTGATATGGCATGGGTTTTTCGTCATATAACCACCCACGAACGCAGTGAAGTCTTTAGTATTATAGCCCAGACTGACATGGTGGGAGAGTTCTTAAGTGAGCTCGATGAATCCATTATGGTTCCTTTGGCAGAAGAACTTACTCCTAAGTTTCTTGCCGATGTTATTACTGATATGGCTTCGGATGATGCAGCCGATTTGATCGAGGCGCTGCCCCATGATTTTGCCACAGAAGTCAGAACACATATGGAAAAGGAAGATCGGGAAGAAGTTGACGATCTTCTGCAATATCATCCGGAATCAGCGGGTGGACTTATGTCTCCTGATTTTATGTATCTGGATGAAGAGCTTAGTGTAGGAGAAGCCATTGATAAAGTTCAGAAGAGAAGTGAAGAAAAGGAGATGGTGTTCTATCTCTATATTACCTATGGCGAAGGAAAACTTGCCGGTGTTGTTTCTCTTCGTGAATTGTTGACGAACCCGCCGCACAGGCAACTCAAAAACATAATGAAGACCAATGTCCTTTCTGTGACCACCGATACCGATCAGGAAGAGGTTGCCCATGTGATTTCCCAGTATAATATTCTGGCTGTTCCTGTGGTTGATGCCAGTTATCATCTGGTTGGTATTGTCACCGTTGATGATATTATAGACGTTATGCGGGAAGAAGCATCGGAGGCCTTCCTGCAGATGGCCGGTGCCGGTAAAGATACTGAAATTCTTCTGAAATCCACCAAAGAAAATGCCATGATTCGTGCTCCATGGCTGTTTGCCTCCTGGCTTGGTGGTGTTATGGCTCTTTTTATAATAGGATCATTTCAGGAAGAATTGAGTAAAGTTCTTGCGTTAGCTGCTTTTATTCCTATTGTTATGGGTATGGGTGGCAATATTGCAACGCAATCTTCCACAATTGTGGTTCGTGGTATTGCCACTGGTCGCATTAATATGGGTGATTTTCGCAAAATTGTTTTTAAAGAATTGAAGGTCGGATTGATTCTTGGGGTATTATATGGCTCGTTTCTTGGGATTCTTGCCTTTTTTGGGTATGCAGAGCCTAAACTCCTTGGTGTGGTGGTGGGCTTGTCCATTTTCTTCTCCATGGCCATGGCAGCAACCCTTGGTACTGCGATTCCCCTCGTCCTGAAACGTTTCGATATCGACGCAGCTGTTGCAACTGGGCCCTTTGTCACCACTGCAATTGATATCCTGGGCGTGTTGGCCTATTTTACGATTGCCAAATTTTTCCTTAATTTATGATCAGTTATCTGAAACGAATTCTTTGTTCGACCTCCGGCAGGGTTTCTCCTTTAGCCATTCTGGTCGTCTTTTTGCTTGGCCTTTTTCTTCTTTTTCAGCCACTTGATAGGAACTTTTTTGATAAAAGTGCAGTACCCCGTGCAGTGACCGCAAGGGGGGATCTTGCAGAAGATGAACAAAATACCATAGATCTCTTTAAAAAGGTTTCGCCCTCCGTTGTTTATATTACCACCATCGCTTTGCGTCGAAATTTGTTTTCCTTAAATGCTGTGGAAATTCCACAGGGAACAGGCTCGGGCTTTATCTGGGATAATCAGGGCAGGGTGGTTACCAATTATCACGTCATCAGCGATGCAAATCGTATAGAAGTAACCATGGCTGACCATAGTACCTGGAAGGCTGTTCTTATAGGTGCGGCCCCTGATAAAGATCTGGCTGTATTGCAGATTGACGCACCGGGGCATCTTTTACAGCCCATACTCGTGGGTGATTCTGTTGAGTTGCAGGTAGGACAGAAGGTCTTTGCCGTGGGTAATCCTTTTGGTCTTGATCAGACCATCACTTCAGGGATTATCTCGGCCCTGGGGCGAGGTATTAAGTCGGTTACGGGAAGGACGATTCGGGATATGATTCAGACAGATGCAGCAATTAACCCAGGCAACTCTGGAGGACCGCTTCTTGACAGTGCCGCGCGTTTAATAGGCGTCAATACTGCAATTTATTCTCCATCAGGTGCCTATGCCGGTATCGGTTTTGCGGTACCAGTCGATGAAGTCAATAGGGTTGTTCCGCAGCTTATTCGTAATGGAAGGCTTATAAAGCCTGGAATTGGAGCATCTCTTGCCGATGCGAGACTTGTAAAACGTTTGGGTATAGAAGGTGTGCTTGTTCTTGGTGTTGAACCCGATGGCCCTGCGCATAAAGCAGGGATCAGGCCCACAAAACAATATGGCAACGAGATAATCCTTGGTGATATAATAACCGGAATTGAAGGTAATAGTGTTGGGTCCTATGATGACATACGAACGGAACTGGAACAGTTTGCCATTGGTGATCTGGTTGTTGTGAATATTGTACGTGATGAGAAGCCTATGGATTTGCAGGTGCGATTATCTGTGTTGGGTGAATAAAGACAAGCTTACCGAGCCCTTAGTGCCTTACTCCTGATCTTCTGTAAGAAAAAACAAGAGAATAAGAGTTCGTAACATTTTGATTTAATATAAAGTAATAGTCTATTAGACTGAAGGCTGAAGACTTTTAGGAAGTACAAAGAAACACATCCCCTAACAGCCTCAAGGCCTTCAGCCTAATAGCCTTGCGGGCTTGCCCGCTTTAGAAGTTTTTGGAATTAGAAGGAGACGTTAGTATGGCAGATGAAGTGTTTCGACTTAGAACCAGTGAGTTGGATAAACTTGCTCAACAGTTACTTCATATTGAAAATGAGCTTAATTCCAACATTCCGGTTACTCTCTGGATAAGTGATCTGCATGGCGAAGGGGATAGGTTTAAGGCCATTCTACGTGGACGCTTTGGCATGTTGTATCAAACCTGCCGTGAGGCTTTACCCGGAACTTTTAGTATAAATAAAGTTCAGTATCTGACCCAGATCATCAGAAAAAAAGAATACTTTGTAGAAGATGACATACTGATGGACACTCAGGACGTTATTTTTTGTCTTGTAGATATCCTGAAGTACCGTCTCTCGAATATCCGCCACCGTACCAAAAATGTCTTCTCTGAAGAATTCCGCAATACTATCAATCGCTTACTTTCTGGTCTTCCAGTTCCCGATTATGTTTTTGAAGAAGATGCAATTTCCCAAAGATTGATCAGTCATCTGGCTGCCAGTATCAGGAAGATACTGCTTGATCGAATCATAGTGCTTGGAGATATTTTTGATCGTGGGGCTCAACCCGATAAAATAATCCGTATTCTTTCTTCATCCAGCTATAGAGATATGGTGGATTATGTGTTTGGAAATCATGATATTTTATGGATGGGAGCTGCTTCCGGGAACCGTTCACTTGTTGCCGAAGCCATGCGCATTACCTGCCGTTACGATCATTTCGAAATGATGGAACGTCTCCATTTCGACAGCTCAAAGCTTGCTGCTTTTGCCATCAAATACTATCCTGCCGAAAAAGCTACTGGGAAGTTTAAGGCCAGAACCGATAAGGGGAAGTCCATGGAAAAGGCTTTGACTGTCATTCAGTTTAAGCTTGAAGAACAGACCATTTACCAGTTTCCTGAATACGAGATGAAAAGTCGTCTTTGGCTGGACCGGCTTGCCAAAATGTTAAAAACTGGGGATACAGGAGGGCTGAATGATTCGCACTTTCCAACCATCGATTTGGATGAGCCTGCCAAATTAACTGCTGAAGAGACCGAAGTTATTGATGATCTTACCCAGCAATTTACTCAAAATACAAAAATTAAAAGATTGCTTGGCTATTTCTTTAAAAAGGGCCAGACCTACCATATTCACAATAACAGTCTAAATATTCATGCCCTGGTTCCTTCTAAAGAGAATGGTGAGTTTGAAGAGTTTTTAGGTTTTAAAGGCCGGGCATTACTTGATTATATTCAGGAAACCGTTGAAAGAGTAGGCAAACGATATCTTCAAGGTGAGGAGCAGGATGCCAAGGATCAGGCGCTCTTTTTCTATCTCTGGTGTGGACCCAAATCACCTTTTTTTGGCAAACATGCCATGAAGACCTTCGAGAGATATTTTTTGCTGGACCCTGAAACCCATACAGAACGCACTCTTTACTGGAAGAAAAACCTGCAGACCGAATCTTTTAAACAACTTCTTAAGGATGAGTTTGGCATACAGCGGGTGGTCTTTGGGCATACCCCGGTGGACTATTCCAAGGGGAAACAGATGGCATCCAGTGATGGTGTAGCGATTAATGTGGATGGTGGATTTGCTGCTGCGTATTACAACCGTGGGCATGCACTTGTTCATACACCTTATCAACTCTTTGGTATTATCTTGCCTACTCCTGAAGAGATGCAGGAAGCTGCGCAAAATCTGGAGTCTGCTCCTATTGATATTGAATTGATTGATGAGTTTAGAACACCTATGAAGATTAAAGATACAAC
>JAOZLI010000136.1 GCA_029934915.1 Desulfocapsa sp.
GAATGCAGGGCTTTTTGATGAATACCCGAAGAGAACTTTTTAAGGATGTTCGTGTACGTCAGGCTCTGGGGCTCGCCTTTGATTTCGAATGGACCAATAAATCACTTTTTTATGACCAATACACCAGAAGCAGTTCATATTTCAGTAATTCGTATCTTGCAGCAACGGATTTACCTGTTGGACTTGAGCTGAGCTTTCTTGAACCATTTAAAAATAGTTTGCCAGAAGAAGTCTTTACAACGCCCCTTACCCCACCTGATTCCAAAGGCAAACGTGGGGTGCGTGGAAATCTCCGTAAAGCTGGGGGGTTACTCAAAGAAGCAGGCTGGACGATTAAAAATGGAAAACTTCAGGATAGCAATGGCAAATCCTTCAGATTCGAAATTCTTCTTGTCTCTCCATCCTTTGAACGTGTAATGGCTCCCTATGTGGCAAACCTTGAAAAATTAGGTATTCAAGTCGATTATCGCACCATTGATCCGGCGTTGTATACTGATAGAGTGCAAAATTTCGATTACGATATGATCGTGCACGTATATGGTCAATCCTTATCACCAGGAAATGAACAAAAGAATTACTGGCATTCAGAGTCAGCTGAGACCAAGGGTTCAAAAAACCTGGCCGGAATAAAAAACCCAGTGGTTGATACGCTGGTGGAAAAAATTGTCTATGCAAAAACTCAGGAAGAACTTACTGCTGCCTGTAAGGCACTTGATCGTGTACTGTGGTACGGCTATTATGTGGTTCCCAACTGGTATTTAAATGTTCACCGGCTGGCCTTTCATTCGAAATTTAAACAACCGGAAACTCTTCCACTCTACTATAATCACTACCAGTATCTGATGACATGGTGGATGGCGTCAGAGAGTAACACAAAGGAATAATAGCAGTGATGACAATGATTCCATTTAAAATTTTATTTGTTGATGATGAAGAAATCAATCTCATAAATTTCAGGATGATTTTCCAGGATCGTTATGAAATCCTAACTGCCTTATCCGGTGAGGAGGGGCTGCAGCTCTTCAGGGAGACAAAGGATATTGGATTGGTTATCTCTGATCTTCGTATGCCTGGTATAGACGGCATCGAAATGCTGAGTAAAATTTACGAAATAGATGAAGATCCCATTCGTATGCTACTCACGGCTCATAGTCAGATTGAAAATATACTTGATGCTATTAACCTTGGTCAGATCTATCAGTATATTTTAAAACCCTGGGATACATCCGAACTTAAAAGGATAATTGAACAGGCAAAAGACCTTTATCTTCTCAAAAAGGAAAATATATCCCTTACCGAAGAACTCGCCAATAAAAACAGAACACTCAAACTGGCCAATCAGAAACTTCAAACGGTAAATCTAAAACTTGAGGAGGACGTCCAAAGAAGGAAAAAGCTTGAACGCTCTCTACGTGAAAGCGAAGAACGGTTTCGTAAATTTACCACGGCCTCGCAGGATATAATCATCCTGTTTGATGTCGCCGGAAGAGGACTGTACAGCAATCCTGCAGCTAAAAGGCTTCTAGGGTACGGTGATGAAGAAATCGTGAGTAGGCCATTAGCTAGACACCTTCATCCCGATCATCGAACCATCGTTAGAAAAGAGCTTACCATGCTCATGGCTACAAATCGTCCACCTCCCTCAAGGGAGGTTCAAATCCTGAAAAAAAATGGAGAATACCTGGATGTGGAATTAAATTTTTTCTGTATTGATCTTGAGAGTGGTGAACGGATTGTCGGTTCCATTGTACGAGATATTACGGAAAGAAAATTAGCCCGTGAACAGTTGCTGCTTTCAGAAGAGAGGCTTGGAGACCTCTCAGCCATGCTAATCACTGCCCAAGATGATGAGCGAAGACGTATTTCTATGGAACTGCATGATGAATTTGGACAGTCTCTTGCCGCATTAAAATTGCAGTTACGCAGTATGGAGAATAAAATTTACGGTGCTACTGAATATGATGATGATGCTATTGTAAATGATCTTCGTGAGTTACGACAGTATGTTAATCTTCAGATTGAAAATGTACGAAGTCTTTCCAGAGAACTCTGGCCCATGGTGGTAGATGATCTTGGCATAGATGCTGCCATTGCCCATCTTGTAGCAACCTTTTTAGAACCTCTTGAAATGAAGCTCGATCTTCAAATAGAAGAAGTAGGGCATTTATTTGAGGTTGCCCAGCAACGACATTTGTACAGGCTTCTTCAGGAATCGCTCAATAATATAATAAAACATGCACAAGCCAAGACTATCAAAATATTTGTAAGAGAAGTCGATCAGGATGTCCTGCTGGAAATTCATGATGATGGTATTGGTTTTGATACTGAAGCTGTTTTGCAATACACTGGAACTGCAAGAGGTATGGGGCTTCAAGCCATGGATGAACGAGCAAAACTATTACATGGAAAAATGGAGATTATTTCGAGTCCGGGCGAGGGGACATCCCTCATTTTTACCATAGCAATTAACGATGCAAGTCAATGAGTGGAACAGTATTTTTCCTGCGTAACCTGCAGGAAACGGCTGTTTTTGCAAAACAGCTGGCAATAGCAGCAGAACCGGGTGATGTTATCTGTCTTGATGGTGATTTAGGTGCAGGGAAAACAGCACTTACTCAGCAAATTGCCAAAGGCCTGGGTGTGCCGGACAGTTGTTATGTTACCAGTCCCAGTTTTTCAATTCTTCATGAATATCCTGGACGAATACCCCTATATCATATGGATTTTTATCGTCTTGCAGACGAAACTGAAGTTGAGGACCTTGGGTTTGAAGAATTCTTTTACTTTTCTGGACTAACAGTGATAGAATGGTCTGTACGAGCAGAGGCATTAATTCCGTCGTCACGTTTACTGTTGAAAATAACCATTGAAGAATCTCTGATTCGGCGTGTTGAGGTCGACTATGGGGATGGCTCATGGGAGAAACGTCTCGAGAGTTTTTTTGCTAGGGAACAATTTAAAAAATAAAGGCCCTACACTTAGAGCTAACATACTGTTGTGCTGAATAGTTACAATAAATCTTTAGCTACTCATAGTTAATAACGTTATGGACGTCTTTATAGCCAGACAACCAATTTTCGATTGTCGTAAAAATATATACGGCTACGAATTACTATTTCGGGGAAATATGTCCAATTCATTCCCGAATGTTGATGGGACCACTGCTACGTCCAGGCTTCTGTCCACTGCTTTTTTTACCGTTGGTGTGGAAAAAATTGTTGGTGATAAAATAGCTTTTATTAACTTTCCTGAAGAGTTGCTCCTTAGTGAAGTGGCGTCTGTATTTATCTGTCGAAATATAATGATTGAGGTTCTTGAGGATGTCACCCCCAGTGCCGAAGTGAATGAGGCCTGCTTTAAACTTATTAAGGACGGATTTAGCCTGGCCCTTGATGATTTTGTTTTTAGTGAAGAGTGGTTGCCTCTTGTTAAAGTGGCAAAAATTATAAAGATTGACTTTCAAGACCTGGAAAGGGATCAAATTAGAAGATGCCTGGAAAGGGTTAAACCCTATGGGTGTAAACTCCTGGCTGAAAAAATAGAAACCTATGATGAGTATCAACAAGCCCTGGATATGGGGTTTTCCTATTTCCAGGGCTATTTTTTCGCGACACCTGAAATCCAAAAGCATAGAGAAATTTCATCATCTCAACACATACTTCTTAGCTTGTTGACGGAAGTAAATAAAACTGAATTTGAGCCTGAGGCTATTGAACGTTTAATTAATCAAGATGTCTCAATCTCTTTCAAACTCCTTAAATATCTTAATTCGGCATATTTTTCCAGGGTGGCCCGTATATCCTCCATCAAACAAGCAATTGTTTTTCTTGGTTCACAGGGTATACGGCAATTTGTTTCTCTTATTGTGGTGGCAAAATTATCAGAATCTAAACCAGATGAGCTGATACGCTCCTCTGTCATTCGGGCACGCTTCCTGGAACAACTTGCGGAAAATACCGGTTTGGAAAATCCAGGCAACTGTTTTATACTTGGCCTCTTTTCTCATATCGATGCCATGCTTGACCATTCCATGCAATATCTGATGGAACAACTCCCCCTTAACAATGCAATAAAAGAGAGTTTAACCAGTCATAAGGGCGAACTCGCTATCTTTCTTCGCGCTATTGAAGAGTATGAATCAGGAGAATGGGAAAATTTCGAGTCTATTATCAGGACCCTTGGCGTTGATCCGGCTAAGATACCGGAATTTTATCTGGATGCACTTGGCTGGGCAGATAGTATTTCATAATTCCCCATACTTCCTTTGCAAAAAAGCGTTTCTCTCAGTATACTACACGTCCTCGTGAACCCGTATTTAATACCAATCACTCTAATTTAGATTATTGAAGATATGCTCGAAAAAAAATTCGTAACACTTCAGGACTGCCTGAAAACATATACAACTGACCAGGACAAGGCTCTCAGCCCTGAAGAGACCGTTTCACGTTTTAAAAAGAAACTTGAAAATCTCAATCTTGATATTTTAAAAGAAGTAAAACGCATCGATAATGGCAGGCTTGGCATCCCTGTTTATTTTTCTGTTTGTGGTGAGGATGCACGTGCCATGACAGGGACAAAAAAACAGATGGGGAAGGGTGCTTCAGCTACACAGGCGAAAGCTTCTGCCTGTATGGAACTTGCCGAACGTTTTTCTTTCTTCACCTTTAAAAACAATCCCGATAATTTTATTTATGGCGATTATCAGGAGATGCGTGCACAGGGCTATCCTGTGCTTGACGTGAAGTACCTGTTACAATCTGTTCACGATAGTGTACATGATGAGAATTTTGTGGATGAGATCCTCCAGGGGATTCCTATGCAGTGGACCTGGGCAAAAAATCTTACCAGGGACAGTGAAGTGCTGATTCCATTCTCCTGGTTTTTTGCCATCAATGAATTTAATGGACCATCTGCCGGAAATACTTACGAAGAAGCCGCCTTGCAGGGAATCTGTGAAGTGGTGGAACGACATGTCTGCTCGGTGGTAACGCATTCTAAGACAAAAACGCCCCTTGTTGATCACGCCAGTGTGAAGGATCCTGTGGCTCGTAAACTGCTTGAAATTTTTAAAAGCAATGGAATCGAACTCTATTTAAATGATTTCACCCTCGACACCGGAATTTGCACCATTGCAGCTCTGGCCATTGATCATTCTACATTCCCTGAGAAAAGCGAGATTGTCTACACCGCCGGCACCACACCTGATCCTGAGAAGGCTCTGATTCGAGCGGTTACTGAGGTGGCTCAACTGGCAGGAGATTTTGATTCCGGCTCAAACTATATCGCCTCCGGGTTGCCCAAACCCTTATCTATGGATGAGGTAGAATATGTTTATAAAAGCGGAATGGAATGTAGCATTGATGACATCGCCAATTTAGGTGATACAAATATTCGTGTGGAAGTTGAAAATTGTATCGATGCCCTGGCAAACATTAATATGGATACGTTTATGCTTGATGTGGCGCATCCGGATTTGAAAATCCCTGCCATTTACACCATCATTCCAGGAGCTCATTTTCGTGAGCGATCCATGATTAACGATGTGGGGCTTTTTGCTGCAAAACTTCTGGTAGAACAGGTAAGCGATCCTCAGTTACTTGAAGAAAAACTTGCAAGACTCGAATCCATTATTCCGCAGGCCTACTATTTACATTTTTACAGAGGAAAAAATCTATATCAGGCAGGTGCTCCCGAGCAAGCTATCATTCATTTTGAACAGGCTCTTATTTATACTCCTGAGCAGGAAGATTTACCTTACATTTATTCTTATATGGGCAGTGCCTACAAAGATCTTGAACAATATGACCTTGCTTTGAAGATATTAGAAAAAGGTCTTCGTGAAGATGAAGAGCGGCCGGATATTTATAATATGATGGGAGTCTGTTGTTTTAAGCAGGAGAATTTTAAGGAGGCGGTAAAACATTTTGAACGAGCCGTCGAACTGAATCCATCTTCTGCCATGGATTATGCGAATCTTGGCGTTAATCATCGCAGACTCGGCAACAAAGATCAGGCCATGCATTTCTTCTCCCTGGCCCTGTCGCTTGACTCTGATATCGAATTTGCCAAAGAGCAACTCGCCGAATTGATGACGGAATAACAGCAATGAATACTCTCAGCAATCTTCAACCCCGGAAAATTCTGATCCGATCCACAAACTGGATCGGTGATGCGGTGATGACGACCCCCGCCGTTCACACCATTAGAAAGAATTTTCCAGAAGCAGAAATCACCATGCTTGCCGTGCCCTGGGTGGCAGATATTTTCCGCATGAGCCCGGATGTTGATAATCTTTTTATCTATGATAAAAAACATCTTTATCAGGGCAAGGTAAAAGGACCATTACGACTTGCCAAAGACCTCAAACCTTTTGGCTTTGATGTTGCCATTTTGTTACAAAATGCATTCGAAGCTGCCCTTATCGCAAAGATGGCAGGTATTCCTGTGCGAGCTGGATATAAACGTGATGGCAGGGGAATAATACTCACCCATGGCGTTACAATTGCAAAGGAAACCCGAAAAAAGCATCAGGTACATTACTATCAGGATATGCTTGCCGCACTGGGCCTTGAAAAGGGGCCGGATCATCTGCGTCTTCCCCTGGTCAAAAACCTCGAATTCTGGGCCGAAGGCTTTGTCGATTGTTTAAAATATCAGAGTCCTGTTTCCCATGAAGACATTGGCAGGATGGCAGAATGCACAGGTTTGCCTGAAATTCAACCCATGCATAGGGATCGTATAAATATTCCGGTTATTGGTTTTAACCCGGGAGCGGCCTTTGGTCCTGCCAAACAGTGGCCCGTTGATAAGTTTGCAAAGCTTGCAGATCTTATCTGCGAACATTACGGTGAAAGTGGTTGTGTTATAATGGTGTTTGGAACGGATGCTGATTCCGATGCTGCTAAGAAAATTCGAACATCTTCAGCCAGAACATCCTATCATGTTCTTGATATGACCGGTAAAACAGATTTGAAACAAGCCATGGGACTTATTAAATGCTGCGATGCATTCGTGACCAATGATTCAGGCCTTATGCATGTTGCAGCAGGTCTTGATACCCCGAGCATTGCCATATTTGGTTCCACAGATCATATCGCCACGGGACCATTTTCCGACACATCCATTGTTTTAAGACGTGAAATAGAATGTTCACCTTGTTTGCAAAGTCA
The DNA here is from genome assembly GCA_029934915.1 of Desulfocapsa sp. Taxonomy (GTDB): domain Bacteria; phylum Desulfobacterota; class Desulfobulbia; order Desulfobulbales; family Desulfocapsaceae; genus Desulfocapsa. The sequence goes on from JAOZLI010000136.1 coordinate 7,170, forward strand.
CTGTCCTAAGGGGCATTTACGTTGTCTGGAGTCCATCAGTCCACAGGACGTGTATGAAGACCTTGCTCGCATGCTCTCAAAAAATTTAATCGCCAATTCTTCCGCACCATGACAGAAAATACATCCAGATCATCAACGAAACGACCGGCAGTTTTTCTAGACCGCGATGGTACCATAAATGAACAAATGGGGTATGTTAATCATACCTGTCGTTTTCAACTCCTG
>JAOZLI010000009.1:0-10155 GCA_029934915.1 Desulfocapsa sp.
AATGAAATTAGTCTTCTTTGTTCACTTTTTTGGGGTCTGAAAAATGCTTTTCCTGAAGCTGCTCATACATAGCCTTACCTATCCCCATACCATCACCTGCCGCAGTCTGTCTCGCTAGTTCCATGTCGAGCATGTCCCGGTAAACATCCTCAGCCACTCCCTTCTCAAACATTTCGGAATCAGGGACTGTTTTACGCATGGACTTGTACATTTCGTTGATATAAATGGCTTCAAATTCCCGACAGGATTTACGCAGTGCCTGCAATTCTTTGGAATTTGCCGTATCGCTTTTATTTTTAATATTTTCTGGTGTCAGAGACGCTCTTGGATCAATTGTAAGATTCATAATACGATTAATTCTCCATGCATGGCACCAGCCACTTTAATTGCTTGAAAGATAGCGATAAGATCACGTGGTGTTGCTCCTATTGCATTTAAGGCATCGGCAACAGCACCAATGGAAACACCTTCTTCGACAACCATTAGCTGGCCATCATCTTCAATAATCTCAATTTGTGTTTCGGGAGCAGCGATGGTATTACCGCCTGCCAATGGATTAGGCTGCGTTACATCCAGACTTTCACGGATGACCAGAGAAAGATTTCCATGAGACACTGCTACGGTAGAAAGTCTGACATCCTGTCCCATAACGATGGTGCCTGTTCGTTCATTGACCACAACTCTGGCATTTGCATCGGTATCAATACGTAGTCGTTCAATGGATGCAACAAACTGCACCTTATTTTCAAGGAAAACCTCTGGAATAATGACTTTTATAGTGGTTGAATCCTCTGGGAACGCTGTTCCAACACCGTACTTTTCATTGATTTTATTACTCATATTGCTGGCAGTGGTGAAATCAGCGGTTCTAAGGGAATAACGTAATGTGCCATCTTTGGCAAATTTGCCGGGTGCCACTTTTTCGATAATGGCACCTCCCGATATTCTTCCCACTGTGGGATGATTTTTCTGGGCCTTGGCTGCCTTTCCACCAAAAGAAAATGCACCAATTGTCAGCGGCCCTTGTGCCACGGCATACACCTTACCATCTGCTCCTTTTAAGGGGGTCATCAATAGATTGCCACCAGCTAAACTGTTGGCATCTCCAATGGAGGAAACCTGCACATCGATGGTAGAACCGGGTTTTGCAAAGGGTGGTAACGTTGCATTGACCATAACTGCAGCCACATTTTTTACTTTTATCTTTTCAAATTCTGTTGGGTTGACTGTGATCCCTTGACGAACAAGCATGTTGTAGAGTGCTTGTCTGGTAAATAAAACTTTTTTTAGATCATCGCCAGTGGATGCAAGACCTGTGACAAGGCCATAGCCTATCAGCTGATTACTTCTTACTCCATTCAATTCTGCAATATCTTTTATTCTCGCTCCCCATGAAAATGAGCAAAATAAAGAGGATAAAAGAAAAGAAAAACATATGGTGAAGACTGTTTTTTTCATGCTGTCTCCAGTGGTTAAAATGGCCAGATATTGTCAAGAGTACGTACCAGCCAGCCAGGTTTCTGTTTGTCGCTGATTACACCTTTGCCGGTGTAAGAAATCTTGGCATTAAGTACATGTTTTGAATCAACGGTATTGTTAGCCATGATATCGATTTGACGTATAATGCCTGTCATATAAATAACTTGAACTTCATTGTTGACACGTACCTCTTTACCGCCACGGACTTTTAAATTTCCATTGGGATACACATCAATCACCTGTGCTGTGAGGGAAGCAACCAGGTCTTCTTTTCTGACAGTGGTTCCTGCACCAGAAAATTTGTTGGAATAGTTTGCTGTAACAAGGTTTTGTAAGTCAAGCTTTGGATGCTCGGTAATCCATTTGGAATTTTCAAGGCCAAAAAGATTGGTGATGCCTGCTGACATGTCACTAGTTCTGTCTGTCGATGTCGATGCCTGTTTGGAAGCACTGGCTTTCTCAGAAATTGTGATAGTCACGATATCGCCGACTGTTCTGGCCTTAAGATCAGCGTAAAGAGAGTGCTGCTCACCAGGCCACAGCGATCCATCAGTACGTTCCGATTCTTTTCTGGTCTGGATTTCCTCCAGGGGCTCTGGTATTTCAACCACGTCATCATAACTTTTAGAGCAGGAACAGAGAAGGGATACCACAATACAACAGGATAAAAGGTTGAGTAATTTCATTTAAATTTGCACCTCCACAATCCCTGGAGAAGAGACCTTACAGAAGACATTCTTATTGGATCGTAAATTTTTAACACGGATAATTTGATCTTGTTTTCCGTCCATGGCTGCCATTCCTGTGGCAGTCAGATGTAACCCATTTTGCTGAACAATCATTTTTACCAGTTGTCCTTTACGAATTACCGGTGGAAATTCAATGTGATTAATATTTAGAACAGATCCTGAACGTTGACTTTTAATAAGTTTTTTTCCAATGACCATCCGTAAGTTGGTACAAGGAGAGCGAAGTTCAGATAGGTTTTTAGTTTTCATTTCCACCATTTCAGGTCGGATGATGGTGTTTCTTCGGACACTCTGGTTCAGCACTGCTACAGGTGCCATGGCCTTGAGAGTGCCACGGATGGATATGTTTTTAATTACTTTATTGTTTACTTTGTAAATCAATGAAAATCTTTTGCTGCCAAGAATATTCGGGTCAGAAGGAATAATAGTTATATCAAGGGTGCCAGTGGGAAGCAAAAAGGGTAGGGGCAGTTGTCTTGGGGTGAAAGAGTATTCTGCCACGGGTAAATCTTCCACTTGGTCGAGAAGATATTCCTGGATAGCATTTTCAATATCCACAGCAGTAATTCGAAGGCTTTTTCTTGTAATAACTATGGCTAGTGCGCCATTCCATTGTACTTTTTGTTGATCGTCAAGCTGATGCTGGAGTTTGTTAATTACAGTTTCCTTTGTAATTGTTAAGGGCTTGTCCAGAGAATGTGCATTAGCAATATGTCTTGAAGAGAGTGCAGTGCTCAAATCGGATTCTTCGGAAAAAATGGCAATATCACCAAGAGTAACTATGCTTTCTGTAACTTCTGCTTCGGGAAGAAGAGTAACTTCCAGTCCATTACAGGTGACCGGGAAGAACAATAGCATTATAAGAAGTACGAAAGATTTACGCATACACTACACCAGGTTGTTGGTCGTTTGCATCATTTCATCGGATGTCGAGATTGTTTTGGAATTGATCTCATAGGCACGTTGAGTGGTGATCATTGTGGCCATTTCTTCTACAATGTTCACATTCGAACCCTCCAGAAAAGATTGCAGCAGCAGTCCATAGCCATCTTCTCCAGGGGTTCCTGCCTGTGCATCACCGGATGCATCAGTTTCTCTGAAAAGATTTCTGCCTACAGCAATCAGACCGCCATTGTTGGTAAATGTTACGGTTTCAAACTGGCCAAATTCGGTGGATTCTGTATCATCGCCAACGAGTGCGCTGACGACACCGGTTTCACTGATTGTTATTTGTCTTGAGCCATCAGGGACGGTAATGCCGGGAGTCAAGGGGTAGCCGTCTGATGTGGTCATACGTCCATCGCTATCAAGTTTAAACGAACCAGCACGGGTATAGGCCGTTTCACCATTTGGAAGGTCAACCTGGTAAAATCCGTGCCCTTCAATGGCAACGTCCAGCTCATTGCCGGTATTTATCAGATCACCTTGGGTGAATATCTTTTGCACTGCAGCCGGGCGAACACCAAGGCCGACCTGAATACCCGTTGGAGATTCTGTGTCCACTGAAGTCTGGGAGCCGGGAACGCGCATAATCTGATACATTAAATCCTGAAAATCAGCGCGGCTTTTCTTGAATCCTGAAGTGGAAACATTGGCAAGGTTATTTGCTATTACATCAAGGTTTAACTGCTGTGCATTCATGCCGGTGGTGCCGGTCCAGAGTGATCGTATCATAATTTTCCTTTATGAATAGTATGTTGTGTACGTTTTTTTACCCAATGGAACCTAGTTCGTCCTGTTTCTGGCCAAGTTTTGAATAGTTTTTCATAACTTTTTGATAGCTTTCAAAAGCACGATTGGTGGCGATCATCAGAGCCATTTCTTCAGTCATGTTAATATTAGAAAGTTCAAGACTTCCCACGGCAAGATTTGGTTCATCAACGGGGATTGCACGTCCTTCATCTTCCAGTGAAAAAAGTGTGTCTGTGGCCCGTTTTAAAAATTTATTGTCATTTATGGTGGTGATGCCGATGGATCCGACCACATTTCGAGTACCATCAGGGGAGAGTGTTGAAATATCTCCAAGGCTGTTCACTGATATTTTTGATGAATCAGAATCTGGTATAATAATAGGAGCATTTGCATCATCGAGGACGGGTAAATTATTACCGGTAAGAAGTAATCCTGTCCTGTCCACGTGGAAATCACCTCGTCGTGTATATTGTACGCCGTCCGGGGTTTGAATTTTAAAGAAACCATCGCCATAAATTCCAACATCCAGAGGGTTTCCAGTTCCTCTCATTGAGCCTTCTGAAAAGTCGGTGAAATTATTTCGAATACGGTTGTAATTAATCCCCTTGGCATCAGTCATTTGTTGCTCGCCACGTAAAATGGACTCAAAAGACATGCGATTTTTCTTGTAGCCAATGGTGCTGATATTGGCAAGATTGGCTGAAATGTTTGCCAGTTGTTGTTCGCGGGCTATTGCTCCTGAAAGTACGCTGTATTTTCCTAAGACCATTTTTTTTGTTTTTTTTAAAGTTGTCTGTAGCTATACATATTTCTAAGTAATTATTGTATTATTTATCGGTCAGTTGCTTCTAATTCTTTACCCTAAGGTCAACAAGCTTCAGTAGTTGATTGATTTCGTGACATGATATACCAAGGGCAGATTCTATTTTATCACTCTGCATTCCTGACTTAAGCATACTCTCAGCATATCCGTATCGTTCAGGTGCCTGATGCTTTGTGTTTTTCTGACTGTACATGCTGCGTGATTTCTGAAGATCTGTGCTTACTTCAGCCAATTTCAGACTATTTTGAAAATCTTGTTCCCTGGTTTCTTTTTCCTGTGCTGCGCTGAGTTCATCCTGCAATTTTTTAAGCGATTTGATATGTTTTGCACCTCGTCTCTGAAATACAAGTAAACGCCAAAATATGAGGAGGCAGAGGATTAATGCGATAGCGGTAATTGGATTGATGGTAACCATTTTTTCACCTAATCAATAGCGTTTTGAACTTTCGTTCTTAGTTTTAACAATGCCTGGCTATGCAGTTGAGAGATACGTCCTTCTGATACTTCTAAAACTTCAGCGATTTCTTTTTGTGAAAGTTCTTCATAGTAATATAGCGAAATAACCAATCGTTCTTTTTCCGAAAGTTGTTCAAGAATTGTTGCAAACACCTTTGTAAGTTCATGTTCTTCAAGGATGCTGACAGGGGAAGCACTTTTGTGGTGATCTATAAGCGCATCCTGGAAGGACCGCCCCGTGTCTGAATGATCAAGGGTTTCATTGAGACTGACACAACCAAGATGGCTCACCTGTCCAAGCTGCTTTTGATATTCTTCAAGGGTGAGTTCCATTCTGTCGGCCATTTCCTGCTCATCGGGGCATCTGCCAAGTTTCCGTTCAAGCTCTGCCATACATCTGCTTTGACTTGTCTGCTTTTCACGAAGAGATCTTGAAAACCAGTCAAGTTTTCGCATTTCATCAAGGATTGCACCACGTATGCGATATTCTGCAAATGTTTTAAAAAGGATCTTTTTTTCGGGTTTGAATTTGTTTGCAGCATCAATAAGTCCCATCATACCGGCGCTGCGCATATCATCCCGGTTCATAAAAGAAGGAACCTGAGTAACCATTCTTCCTGCTAAGATATCAACAAGATAGAGATGGTCTTTGATAAGTGTTGTCCGGTCTTCAGGAAGTTGTTGAGGTGTGTAGGTCATAGGTTAACCTCTTCCGCCAATATCAAGCAGACGTTTCCAAAAAAATTGTACGCCGCCCTTAGGTGGTGACTGCTGCTGTTCTGAACAAATTGTGGCAGCAAGTTGGGCAAAAGCTGATGAAATTTTTGATGACGGATACAAATCTACCATTACACGTTGTTTGCGTATGGCATCGATCATCTGTCTGTCTGCAGGTATTGATCCTAAGAAATCAATTGAAATATCAAGGTAACGGTTGGATACCATCGTTAATTTTCTGTACACATCCAAGGCTTCGTTATCATTCTGAACCTGATTGACTACCAGGTTAAATGATTTCTCATGGTATTGGGTTGAAAGTAGTTTCATAAGCGCATAGGCATCTGTTATGGCGGTGGGATCGGGTGTGGTTACCACAAGAATTTCCTGCGCGGCAGTATTGAAATAGGTTACATTTTCAGAGATTCCAGCCTCTGTATCGATAAGCACAAAATCAAAATCATTGTGCATGGTATCAAGGCCATCCAACAGTTTAAGTTTCTGTCTTGAATCAAGCCTGGTGAAATTCTGAACCCCGGATCCTGCTGGTAGAATTTTTATTCCATGGGGTGCTTCCACTATGATTTCAGAAAGCTCATAATCACCTGAGAAGAAATGATTGAGGTTGTATTTGGGTGCCAGGCCAAAAACAACATCAATATTGGCAAGGCCAAGATCCGCATCGAGTATAAGAACTTTTTTACCAATTTTAGCCATGGCTACTGCCATGTTGGCAACAACTGCTGTTTTACCCACTCCTCCCTTGCCACTGGTTATGGCGTAGACCCTGGTGGCAGTGTCTCTAGTACTGGAGACAGGCGCTTGCGGCGAGCTACGTTCCATGGCTCGCAGACTATCTGCCTGATCCTGCACAACAGCATTGTGTAAATTACTCATAGGATGATCCTTCATCTGGTGACATGATAAGACTGGTTAATGTGTTTGTGTCTGCTTCCATAATGTCCTCCGGCACTCGTTGGCCGTTGGCAATAAATGAGTAGGGAATTTTCCCTCGTATTTGAAGATCAAGCAGTACTCCAAGCTTTAAGCATTCATCAATTTTGGTAATGATCGTGTGATCAATACCAAGAATCGAAAAACGCTCTATGGCTTCATATAATTCGTCTTCACGGGTGGTGGCTGACAGGACAAGATGTTTTTCGATGTCCAGGTCAGGTCGTAAAAAGGATGCGAGTTCCTCGATGCATAACTTGTCGTGTGGGCTCCTGCCTGCAGTATCTATGAGAATCAGATCTTTGTCACGCATAGTGAGCAGTGCCTGTTCAAATTGCTCTGGAGTAAGTACAACTTCCACTGGAAGATTCATAATATCGCCATATACCTTTAACTGCTCAACTGCTGCAATACGGTACGTGTCGATGGTGATAAAGCCAATGGATAGTGATTGGCAGGATAGATAGTTTGCTGCAATTTTGGCAAGACTTGTTGTTTTGCCAACTCCGGTTGGGCCAATTAATGCCAGCCTGATTTGTCCTTCTTCTTTCGTTCTGCTAAATAAACCGGGTGTTACATTTAAGAGGCCTTCGATAGTGTTTGTAAGATATGATTTTTGAACAAATGGGTCAGTTAGTCCCTCAAGTGTCAGTGATTCACTGGCAAATCCGGCAATGGTCTCAGCGTTTTCCTGGCTGATGCCAAGATCAAGAATCCGCTGTAAAAGCGATTGTAAAGAAGAATCATTTGCTAAAGAAAGGGCAGGGGCACCGCTCTGCCTGGTATTCATCCTGGTCATTTCCTGACCAAGCGTTTTCATCATTTCTTTTAGCTCGTCTACTTCTGATTTTAATACAGTATTTTCACTGGTTGGCTGGGGCTCGACTTTCACTGGTTCGGGTTCAGGAGATTTATTCTCCATACGCATCCCACGATCATATGTGCCCGTGTCAATTGGCTCAATCTGTCCCTGATCTTCGTCGGGCCAGCCAGAATCAACAGCAGCAGTAATTTCAAATCTTTTCTTACCAAGGAGGCCAAGCTTGCTGGAACGAATGGTTTTTGTGGACAAAATAAGGGCATCTGGACCAAATTCGTCCTTCACCATTCTCATCCCAGTTGCCATATCGGCTGCTTCGAAAACTTTAACTTGCATTCAGATCTATTGCGCCAAGTGATTTTATTTTAATATTCGGCAGTATCTCATTATGTGAGATAACAACCAGCTGCGGGTAGTAGCGTTCTGTTAATTTTCTTACATGTAGACGTATCTGCGGAGCTGCCAATATGGTTGGGCGTTGACCACCTTCAAAAAGTGGCATTGCTTCACCAATTGAATCAAGAATTAGCTGAGCTTTGACAGGATCAATGGCCAGGTAGGCACCAGTTTCCTTATGTTGAACGGAAGTGCTAATCTCATTTTCCACTTCTTTAGCAAGAGTTATAAGCGGAATTACATTATCAATGGCCAGGTCATGACTTATGCTTCTGGCAAGGGCATGACGTACATATTCAGTTAACACATCCGTGTCCTTTGTCAGTGGTGCCCAGTCAGCCATGGATTCGAGGATGGAGCGTAAATCCCGAATCGAGATGTTTTCTTTAAGGAGGTTTTGCAGAATTCGCATAATAGTGCCAAGGGATACGATTTCCGGAATCAATTCTTCAACGAGTTTTGGATATGTTTTCGCCAGATTGTCAACAAGGCCTTGTGTTTCTTCACGGCCTATCAGTTCACTGGCATGCTGTTTGATGATTTCTGAAATATGTGTAGCCATAACGGTTGTGCAGTCAACCACAGTGTATCCGGCGATCTGAGCGCGTTCTTTTTTATCTTCAGTGATCCAGATGGCAGGAAGGCCAAAGGCTGGTTCTTCTGTGGGAACTCCTTTTATTTGTTCGGTAACCATTCCAGGATCCATGGCCATAAAATGACCAGGAAGCATTTCTGAGCTTGCGACTTCTACGCCTTTTAAAGAGAAAATATATTGATTAGGAGAAAGCTGCAGGTTGTCTTTGATATGAACGGGAGGGACAATAAATCCGTTGTTAATAGCAAACTGTCTACGAATGGATTGTATGCGAACAAGGAGTTCCCCATCTTGCGCCGCATCGACAAAAGGAATCAGGCCGTAGCCCACTTCCAGCTGAAGGAGGTCTACATTCAGGAGCTCATCGTAGTTTTCTTCTTTCTTTGGAATAGCCTCTACCTGCTCTTGCTCTACAGCTAATTCTTCTTCAATTGCTTCTGTCTTATCCAGGTAATAGGCAGTAGAAGCGAGGGCAATGGATAGGATAAGAAAAGGGATAAAAGGAAGACCGGGAATGAGTGCGAAAACCAGGAGGATAATGGAAACAATCCAAAACGCGACGGAATAGCGGGAGAATTGAACTTTTATATCTGTTCCAAAATCCTTGTCACCTGTTGAACGTGTAACTAAAAGACCCGCGGCTGTAGAAATGATCAGAGCGGGGATTTGTCCAACAAGGCCGTCACCAACGGTTAGAATTGTATAGTTGGCTGCAGCTTCTGCCATGGGCATTCCCTTTTGCAGAACGCCTATGATAAATCCGGCACCGATATTGACCAGAGTGATAATAATACCGGCTACGGCATCTCCCTTAACAAATTTTGAAGCACCATCCATGGCTCCATGAAAACTTGCCTCATTACTGATCTCTTCACGTCTGCTCTTCGCCTCGGACTCGTCAATAATTCCCGCATTCAAATCAGCGTCAATGGCCATCTGTTTTCCAGGCATGGCATCAAGGGTGAATCTGGCAGCAACTTCAGCTACCCGCCCGGCACCTTTGGTGATAACCATAAAGTTGATGAGAACGAGAATGATGAAAATTACAAGTCCAACGACATAATTTCCTCCAACCACAAATTGGCCAAAAGATTGAATAACAGATCCGGCAGCTGCAGGGCCTTCATGACCTTTAATAAGAATAAGCCTTGTGGAAGCAACATTTAATGCAAGTCTAAATAGTGTAGTAGCAAGAAGAATAGAAGGAAAAATGGCAAAATCTACAGCTTTTACGGTAAATAGACTGATAATTAGAATGAGCAAAGCGATGGTGATATTCATGGAAAGAAAGAGATCAAGCAGCAGGGAGGGCAGGGGGATGATCATGATCATCAAAATCCCGACAAGCCCAAACGCAGCAATAACATCTGCCCGCAGTATATGCTCACGCCACTGTAATTTACTTAATATATTTCCCGGCCCGGTTAGTTCCATATGTTATCTTATCAATCCAATTTTCCAGGTTGTTTAGACT
>JAOZLI010000009.1:10255-11373 GCA_029934915.1 Desulfocapsa sp.
CCTTTAGCCTAAACAGCTAACAGGCTAACTGTATCATTTCTTCAATGAGTAGACATGAGCAAGTATTTCAGCCACCGCTTTAAACATCTCCTCAGGGATGGAAGCTCCCAGGTCAAGTTTATGCAATAATCGAGCCACTGGTGGGTTTTCCAGGATGGGGATGTTGTTGTCCTTCGCAATTTCACGGATGTGCATGGCCACGTGATCAGCACCTTTGGCGGTGATTACAGGTGTGACCATGGTTTTTGTGTCATATTTAATGGCAACGGCAAGATGAGTCGGGTTGGTAACAACCACATCAGCTTCGGGAACTTCGGCCATCATCCGTTTTTGCGCCATCTCCTGCTGAATCCGACGAATCTGGCCTTTGATAAAAGGATCACCTTCCATGTCTTTGTTTTCTTCTTTTACTTCCTGCTTGGTCATTTTCATTTTCTCTTCCATTTCATGTTTTGTGTAGAGAAAATCAATTGCAGCAATAACAATCAGTAATGCACATACTTTTGCAAGAATAAGTGTCGCAACTCTAGCTAAAAAAAGGATTGCAGCATGTGGACTAGTATCCACCAGACTTAAGGCCTCTTCAAAATGATTGAAAAGAGTTGTGTAAGCAACCCAGCCAATAAGGATAACCTTGGCGGCAGATTTCACGAGATCCACGAGACTACGGAGAGAAAACATACGGCCAAACCCTTTAATTGGGTTGATTTTGCCAATATCCGGGGAAATTGGCTTGGTGGTGAAAAGCCATCCGATTTGAAAAATAGTAGAGAAAAAACCTGCAACCACAACTACAGCAAAAAGAGGAATTAGAAGTATGGCCATTTCCTTAACAACGTATAATACCAGGCTGTACACTCTGCTGGGAGTGCCATCAAAGACTTCAGCATTCCTCCATATTGAAGAAATGAGATTAGATAAACCACCCCAAAATTCAGGCATATAGAAAATCCAGAACAGCAGGACAAGGGTAAACAGAGCAGCAGTGGTAACCTCTTTACTCTGGGCGACCTGTCCCTTGTTTCTAAAATCTGTTCGTCGTTTAGACGACGGTGCTTCTGTTTTTTCTCCACCGGTGCTGGATTCTTCAGCCATATTACAGGGTACTCACGTTGAGG
>JAOZLI010000009.1:11473-14713 GCA_029934915.1 Desulfocapsa sp.
TTTTCTCCACCGGTGCTGGATTCTTCAGCCATATTACAGGGTACTCACGTTGAGGAATAGTTACTTTAGGGCGCATTCAACAATAAAGTTACAAACTTTTCAGTGCAAGAAGTTGACCAACGTAGAAAAGTCAGGATTAGTAACGCAACAACTGTAAAAGGGTCAAAATACGATTTCCAAGATCGTCAAATTCTCGTCTTAACAGGATTGTAACAAGGGGAAGTGTCAAACCAATGACAGTAAAAGAAATGCCAATGTTTAGTGGAAAAGAAAGGAGAAACACATTTAATTGAGGAAATACTCGAGCCAAGATGCCAAGAATCAGGCCTGAAAGTAAGAGTACCACAAGAATCGGGGCGCTAAATTGCATGCCCAGAAAAAAAATACGCGTAGAAAGTGTGAGCAGATAAGGAATTGCTTCACCGGAAATGTTGAAAACCCCGGGGGGGAGAAGTGTGTAAGATTCTACAGCCACTTGCAAAAATATATGGTGTCCGTCAATGGCCAGAAAAATGAGTATGGCAAAAACATTTTGAAACTGTGAAATAAGAGCCAGTTGTCTCTCGTTTTGAGGGTCAAAAATATTTGCAGCAGCAAAACCCATTTGATAGCCGATAACGGTTCCACCATATTCTACTGCGGTAAAGATCATTCGTGCGATGAGTCCAATCATGCCGCCAAGAAGTACTTCAGAAATCATTAAAAGCAAAAAAGTTATGGTTCCAAATGTTACTGGTTGTACAGTTGGCTCCATCAAAGGAAACAAAACAAGGGTACACAAAAAGATAAGTCCAACTTTGATTTGCATTGGAGTTTGTTTTGACATAAGAACAGGGATAGCACTGATAAAACCGCCAACGCGTGAGAAACAGACAAGGAATGTCTGAAATTCGCCGATGGGAAGCAGTGTATCCACGGCTTTTTAAAATCCTGCAATTGAGGTAAAGATACCTCTGGCAAATGATAGCATGGTCTGTATTATCCAGGGCGTCAGAAAAAGAAGAGTCAAAAAAACAGCTACGATTTTAGGAATAAAGGTGAGGGTCTGTTCGTTGATCTGGGTGGTTGCCTGAAAAATAGAAACCATAAGACCAACAATCATTCCAGCGAGAAGCATGGGACTCGCAATCATAAGAGCCGTTTGTACTGCCTTACGGCAGACATCAACAACAAATTCGATATTCATAGTATATTGAAACTCTTAATTAAGGAACCTATGATCAATGCCCAACCATCAACTAAGACAAAAAGCAGCAGCTTAAAGGGCATGGAAATAATTACAGGCGGCAGCATCATCATACCCATGGACATAAGGATGGACGCAACAATCATGTCAATTACCAGAAATGGGATGTAGATCATAAATCCCATCTGAAAGGAACGCTTTAATTCGGACAAAATAAATGCTGGAATCAATGTCATTGTAGGGATTTCATCTCTGTCAAAGGGATCATCGCTCATGGTAATATCCGTGAGCAGGTTAAGTTCTGATTCTTTGACTTGTGAAAACATAAAATCACGCATCGGCTCAAGTGCTTCGTCAAGTGCTTCTGTTTGATTAATTTCTTCGTTTAAGTAGGGTTGCAGGGCATTTTCATTTATCTGGTTAATTGTTGGAGACATAATAAAAAAAGTTAAAAAAAGTGAAAGTCCGATAACAACCTGGGTGGGAGGCATATTTTGTGTTCCCATGGCCTGTCTGACAAAACCAAGAACGATTACGATACGGGTAAAACATGTTGTCATCAGTAATATGGCAGGAGCAATGGAAAGGATGGTCAGCAGGAAAAGAACCTGCAAACCAGTGGAGACTTGTTCGGGCGTTTCGGCATCAGCAACAGCAAAGCTGATGGTGGGAACACCTACAGCAAAAGTAGAAGCTGGGATAAGTAATACTGCTGCAGTAATAGCGAGCAATGCAGCAGTGATACCATGTGCTTTGCTAATTTTTCTGCTGTACATGCTCATTTTCCACGGAGGCTAAGGTTTTTTGAAAGCTGTCTTGAGGAGGAGTCTTTGTTATTGCAGAGAGAAGAGTAATGTTTTCAGTTCCAATTCCCAAAAGGAATTCCTGCCCTCCAACCTCCACCAGGCAGAGCGATTTTTTTGGCACTATATGACGGATTTCCTTTATTTTAATTTCTGAATTCTGGTTGTTTTTTAAGAAAGAAAGACGTTTTCGCATAAACGCGTAAATAATAAGCAGAATACCAAGGACAATCAAAAGCCCCCATACCATGCGCAGGGCAACAGATAAGAGTGACGGATCTGTAGTTTCTAACATTAGTGCCTTACTCCATTAAAGCTGCATGAAAAACAGGTAAGCGAGGAACGAGACCCCGAGAAAACGTGATAAGCTTATACATCACCTAGCTGTTCGATACGCTCACTGGTATTCACAACTTCTGTTAACCTGATACCAAATTTATCGCCAATCATCACTGCTTCGCCTTTTGCAATGAGTCGTGAATTAACATATAAATCAAGGGGGTCGCCAGCGAGCTTGTCGAGTTCAATCACATAGCCTTCACCCATCTGCAGAAGATCCTTTAACAGTATCCTGCTTCTGCCAACTTCAACGGAAATCTGTAATGGTACATCGTAGAGGAATTCGAGCCCTCTTCCACCAGAGTCAGCAGTTACAGGTTTCTCTGGATTGTCAGCATCCAGAGGTGGAATAGTATTTTCCATGCTGTCGCTATCATCGAGCAGCTCTTTAATTTCCTCGGGATCAGGTTTAGAACTTTCGTTCAATATCTCTTCGGACATATCAATCTCCTTGGTCGTAAACGCCTGTCAGGTGGATGGCTTTTTTGCCGCTGATAGTCCCTGGGATGGCGAAAAATTTTTGCTTTTCTTCTACAAGTATTTTGAGGGGGGAATTGGGGTCATAATCAATATCTATAATATCTCCAACACGAAGTTTGAGGACCTTATGAAGAGGCATGCTCACGGTACCTGATCTGGCAATAACTGTGGTGGTCATCTTTTTTGTTTCTTTTGTGAGGATGTCGTACCAGCCTGATTCTCTGACCGTTTTCACGGTAAGCAGGTCTCGCAACTGTTCCCGCACAGGGTCAAGCGTTGCAGCGGGAAAGACCATATCGAATACTCCGGTAAGATTTCCCACTTTTACCTGAAAACTTCCGGCAATAACCTCGGAATCCGGTTCTGCGATGGAAACAAGCCTTGGGTTGGATTCTATCTTGACAATGGATGATTCCAGTTCAATGATCTGGG
>JAOZLI010000009.1:14813-21724 GCA_029934915.1 Desulfocapsa sp.
TCTGCTGAAACAGCCATTTGAAACAGATTAAGTTCTGTTACATTTGCCTGGTTAATCCCGCTTTTTTCACCTTGTAAATCTGTTGATACCTGGCCGCTTTTTATCGCTACAAGGAGTTCAGCAATCTGTTCTTTGGAGAGAATTGGTTCCACTACTGCACCACAAAATCTGTAAAATAGATGGCTTTTACTCTACCACCCTGTAAAAATGAGTTTATTTTGGTGACAAGTTCTGCTTTAAGCTGTTTTTTTCCTTGCAAATCATGCAATTCTTCAAAGGTTTTATTGCCAACAAGCAGGAGTATTGCATCTCGTATCTGTGGCATGCGCTTATTCGTTTCTTCTATAACCTCTTCTTTGTCAAGCTCCAGGGTAAGTGATGCCTTAACATAATGTCTTCCTTCCTCGGATATAATATTTACAATAAATTCTGCAATTTCTATCATGGGTCCGATATCTGTACTATGTGTGATTTCAGGTACGGGTACATCAAGACCCGGGTCAATCTCTTCAACAACTTCGGGTGCTGGTTTTAGAAAAAAGAAAGCAGCACCACCAATGATAAGAAGGAGAATAACGACACCTGCAATGATGATAATTAACTTCTTTTTACCTCCACCGCCTTCTTCTGCTTCTTTTTTTTCGTCTTCTGCCATAATTTTTGCCTATAAGTAAACGTTGACTAGTTAGAACGGAAGTTCTCCAGGACTCGCACCTTTGAGACCCATTCCAATATTATTATTCGTGCGAAGGACAAAATCAACCCGTCTGTTTTTTGCCATGTTTGCTGCGTTTGTGTTAGGGACAACAGGCCTGTCTGAGCCATATCCATTAGCCGACATACGGTCTAAGGGCAGTAGATCGCTCTTTTTAAAAAAACGCATGACTGAAACGGCACGATCAACGGAGAGATTCCAATTGCCTATTTGCCTTTTCGAGACGGGCGTGTTGTCTGTATGTCCTTCAATTCGCAGGCGCATGGGAAGTGGCCTGATGATGTCTGCCAAACTGCGTAGAATCGGGTAAGCAGTGGGAGAAACCACCGCTGTACCTTTTTTAAAAAGGATAGATTCGTTGACCCGAAGTATAATTGTATCATCTTCTTTTTTTATGAGTTCCACATCATCTGGAATATTATCAGATTTCAATTGGGCCTGAATACGTTTGTAGACCTTTAAGGCTGTTTCTGTCTGGATAGGGGCGAATTTAGATTCCGGAGTTGACGGTATAATAGGGATGGAAAACTTAGAAGGCGCAGGCATGGAATGGGCACCAAAGGCGGAACGTATGGAGGCGGAAGCCTCGGCAAATTTAACTTCTTCCATATTGGCCATTGATAACAACAAAACAAAAAATGTGAGGAGCAGGGTGACGAGATCAGCAAAGGTCGTCATCCATGCAGGCGCACCAGCAACACAGTTGCATTTCGGACATTTAATTTCTTCGCAAGGGACATTTTGGTCGTTGTCAGCCATAGTTATAACCGATTATTTAAAGGTTGATTCTCTCAGGCTTGGAGCGATAAATGCGTGGAGTTTCTGTTCCATTATTCGTGGGTTTTCCCCAGATAATATGGACTGCATACCTTCAATGACAAGACTTTTCATTAATGTTTCTGAGGCAGACCTGTTCTTAAGCTTACCAGCCATGGGGGCACAGAAAACATTGGCAAGAACGGCGCCATAAAGTGTAGTAAGCAATGCCACTGCCATGGCAGGACCAATGGAATCAGGATCTGACATATTCATAAGCATCTGTACAAGACCAATCAGTGTGCCAACCATTCCCATGGCAGGTCCATAACCGGCAAGGGAAGTGAAAATATCCTGGCCTTTATCATGTCGTTCTTCAAGATATTCAACCTCGGTGGTGAGCATGGCCTTCAGAGTGTCAGGTTCTTGACCATCAACGGCCATTTGCATGGCTTTTACAAGGAATTCATCCTCTACACTATCCATCATTCCCTGTAAGGATAAAATACCTTCTTTCCTTGCTTTATTCGCAAATTCCATAAGTTGGACAATGAGTCCATAGGGGTCTTCATCCTTGTTAAGAATGGTTTTTTTGGCAATGGCGAAGGCACCTATGATATCTTTTAAGGGGTAATGAACGAGTGCTACTCCTATAGTTCCACCGAAAACAATAAGCGCAGAAGGAATGTTAATAAAAATGCCAAGAGGTCCACCCTGAAGAATAGCCATAAGCATCAGGCCACACGCAAGGGCTAAACCAATTATTGTTCCAATATCCAAAGAAAGTCCCTCCAGGAGATCAAAGAATGGTTAATAATCTATAATTTATCTTATATTCTGGCGTTTTAAAAAACAATGCAAAAAATAGTCCTACCTGGACATTGTTGTTTTTATTTCTAAATCCTTTAACTGGTGTGGGTTTAGGAAGGAACGAATGCGTGGGAGTGTCATAAAAATGACATATGGGGTGTGCGGATTGAAATAAGGGTAAAAAAAATCCTGTGATGACCGGTTAAAAGGAAATCACAGGATTAAAGAATGTGGTGAAAAATGCTATCGTTTGAGGTTGATAGTGTCTCCTAAAAGTTCATCAACCGTGGTGATAATTTTGGAATTTGCCTGGTACGCCCTTTGGGTGGTGATCATTCGTATAAATTCCTGCCCCATATCCACGTTGGATTGTTCCAGTGAATTTGTCATTATATTTCCAAGCTCTGGCCCTGGCAGGCCAACCCGAGGTGCTCCTGATTCTCCGGATTCGACAAACATATTGGAGCCAACCTGCTGAAGTCCCATGGGATTAACAAATTTAGCAAGGGAGAGCGTTGCTACCTTTTTTTGTTCTCCATTGGAATACGTTGCGATAACGGTTCCTTCCCCATCTATTCCTACATTTGTCAGGTTTCCTGCTGTGTAGCCATTTTGGTTAGCAGAAACAACTTGAGATTCATTGTTGAATTGTGTGGTTTCAAAATTAAAATCAAGTCCAGTATTCGCAGATCCGTTGTCCCAGGGAAGATCAGCAGCAGCAATTGCACCCGTTCCATTGCCCAAGGGGACAGCAGCCAGGGTTCCGTCGGGATTAAAGGCAATCTGTCCGGAAGGGGTGGCCAGTGGAGCTTCGGTTAATAAATTACCCGCATCATCGTTGGCAGTCCAGAACCAGTCCCAGGTATTTACAGCACCACCTGCAGCAATATCTTGCTTTCTTCCATAGATTGTTACCAGGTGTTGCCCACCCAGGGTATCAAAGGTCGTAACAGAACTTGCAAAATTAAACGTTTCATCGTCATCTGGATTAAATACCGGATTGGGAACAACATCGGCATTGGCATCAATGTTGGTATTAAATGTTACTTCTGTCGTTACTTTTGCTGGAATAAGCCCTTCTGCATCAACTTGTATGGATCGTGGATCACCCGGCTCAAGTTCTCCATTTAGGTCGTAATTTCTGCCCTGTACCTGGAGCCCACCAGGAC
Organism: Desulfocapsa sp.; assembly: GCA_029934915.1. Taxonomy (GTDB): domain Bacteria; phylum Desulfobacterota; class Desulfobulbia; order Desulfobulbales; family Desulfocapsaceae; genus Desulfocapsa. The sequence goes on from JAOZLI010000009.1 coordinate 18,264, forward strand.
TTACGAGAAAACCGTCTTCGTCAAAATTAAACGCGCCGGCCCTGGAATAAAATGAGACATCATTTCCAACTTCTTTCAGCAAAAAAAATCCTTCACCTTCAACGGCAACATCTGTGTCGGAGGCCGTGGATTCAAAAGTACCTTGACTGAATATGTTGTCAACGGCACCAAGGCCAGTTCCACGACCAATTTGTGAAGTGCCGCCTGAGCCAAAAACTGTACTGGAAAGGACATCGGAAAAGGTTGTCCGGGCACCTTTGAAGCCAACGGTGCTAGAGTTTGCAAGGTTATTACCAATCACACTCATCGCTTCAGAATTGACGGACATCCCACTCACGCCACTGTACATTGCACTGTTAAGAGCCATATTTGTTCTCCCTGTAGTTAATCAGGTTTTGTAAAACAGTTACTTTCCAGCGAGATAATGCTGAAGCGTATCCATTGCAATCTGATCTTCGTCCCTGGGAGCAGATTTTGTGTTTGTTGAGCTGGAGGCAATCCTTGCCTCGCTTGATGTCATTGGTTCGTTGACAGATCTGTTATCATGTATTGCAAGAATTGCATTTGTTTCAATTTCAGCACCTGCAAGAGTATGAATAACCGCATCACCAGTGTCATCATTAAAGGTGACACCACTAACAACAGATTGAACGAGTGGCTTTACTGCCACTGACAAATCAGAGTCATTTGAGACTGCCTGTACAGAAACTGTATAATTTCCTGCAGCTACTTGTTCTCCATTCTTGTCGAGACCATCCCATTCAAGATAATGATTTCCTTCTTTATAATTGGTAGGGTTCATTGTAGAAACAGTGTTTCCGTTAGAATCTTTGATGCTGAGAGCAACAGAATTAACTGGACCATCGATCTGGTAACCAATGCTTGCAGGTTCACCAGTGAAGGCAAATGTATCACCTGCATAACTTACATCTTTGCCAATAAGGTCCATGGTTGCAAAACGATCCGATTGCTTCTGCGCTTCGACGGACAACTCCATAGATTCATTAAGATTAAATAATTGTTCAAGGGAACTGAATTGCGCTAGCTGTGCTGTGAAATCAGTAGGGTCGTCAGGGTTTAGCGGATCCTGGTTCTGTAACTGGGCAACGAGCAGGGTAAGGAAATCCTGCTTACCCATAATGTCAGAAGACTCAGCACTTGCTAGTGTATCCGATTTTGTGGTTGTGGCCGTTGTACCTAGAACGTCAACAATTGAACTCATAGTGTATCCTCAGAACTTCTTATTTAAGCCGTCAGGTTTATACCTTTTAACGAATCGGGTGAATATACCGACAGGTTTTGTTCTTCCAGTAAAGTATCAAAGATATCAGATTCATGCCCTGATGTGTCTTTTCCTGCAGAATATTCCTGTGCTTCTGAATCAAACTGCTCCTGAAAGAGTTGCTGCCCGTCTCCATCATTGGTCTTCGTACTGATGGTGAATGATTCTATGGTGAAACCCTGGGCTTCAAGTACAGTGCGAAGCCTCGCGATGTTTTTTTCCAGCGTTTCAAGAACCTGCTGGCTCCCGGCAACGATATTTGCTGAAATTGTGTTTTCTTTAACGGTAATATCAACTTTCAATTCACCAAGTTCAACTGGATGTAATTGCATGGTGAGTTTACTGGTTTGCAGCCTGGGATTAATGTTGAACCGTTGAATAAGAGTGTCCACCATTTTGTCTTCTGGTACAGGAATCATTGAGCCAGGAGTATATTTCCCTTCGACTGAGACAGGAGTTGTAATGGTAGTGTTTGCACTTGATGTACTTATTCCCATTTGCTGACCAAAGCTTGTCTCTGTCATGGTAGTATCTGTTGAGAGCACATTAACGCTATTCCCGGCAACGGTTTGTTGCAATGTGTTTTTGTTTTGACCTTCGCTGCCACGCTGTTCTCTCTGTTGCTGAGAGTTTTCGTTCTGCTTTTTATCAGAATCTCCAAATTTCGCATTTAAAAACTGTTCTGTCACATTTTGCCTGGATGTCTCTGAAGTATGACTTTGAGGAACTGCATTTTTCGGTTTGTCTTCTCCCATTGTTTGCAGCTGTCCGGTTTGCTTCGCCTGAATCAATACCTCTTCAGAAGTATCTAAAACAGGGTTAGAAAGTGTTTGCAGATGCTGAGCGCTTTCCTTTGAATTGAGAACCACCTCTGTTGATCCTTTAATAACAATTGCCCCTTCATTTTTCCCTTCATCAAGAATTTGCTGGATTTGTTGCATAAGAAGAGTCGCTGATGTTGATGGTGGGGATACAGAATTTGCCTGCTCTGGTATAATCACAGGAGTGACAGGGAGATTGGTGGCTGGATCAACTAAGAACTTGGCGTTAGGGGCAGTCGAAAGCTCAGCGTGAGGATTAACGGATGGCTGTTGTGTTACAGGCACAGCTTGATTCTCTGTTTGTTGCTTTGTTGCATGAATCTGTGAGAGAAAAGTACCTGGTACGATGCTACGACTGTTAGAAAGTTCTTCAACAATTGCTTTTGCTGAGCCTTCTGTTCCAGTTGCTATAGTATTATCCTTTCCATTCTTTTCTGCTATAGTCCCGGCGGAATCCTTTGCAAGGTCTGCAGCTTCATTGTGCTCGGTAGGTTGAGAGTCCTGTTCAGTCGATGACACCTTTTCTTCCTGATTATTCACAGCTTTATCAAGCATGGGACTAAATTCTTCACCCGAATTATCCTTAGAACTTCTCTTTACACTTGAAGGTGTATTGTTTTGAACTGGTTTTGCTGGTTCAGGGACGAAGGGTAAAGATTCCATTATTTATTACTCCACCTGGATAGTTGTAAACGTTGTGCTTAGTTGAGATGCTTTGACTTTATCCATTTTATCTAAAATCTTGGCAGCCGATTTTACCTTCATGTTCGCAAGAAGATCTGCTGCAAGCTGTATGTCAACAGTACCCATGGCGAGGGCTGCACGATCCGGGCTCATTTTTGCATAAATAAGACTCAGATCTTTGACTTTTTTTACTTCTTTGACATCCTTTTCAGCTAAAAGTTCTTCAATCTTTTTTTGAACTTTCTTGAGCTGATCAAGTTTGTCATCTAACAGCTTGAGTTTCTTATCGGCCTCCTTTTCAAGAGTCTTTAGCTCCTTCTCTTTTAAAGCCAGAACTTTCTTCTCTTCTTCCAGGTTTTCACGCTCACTTTGAAGAATTGAATATAAACGACGCTCTTCAACGGAGTCGAATGAGGTTTTAGGTTTTACAACTCTAGGCTTTTGTTCTTGAGTTGTGCTTTCTTTGTCTGGTTCAGTCTCTTCAGCAAAGACAAATGGTGTGAAACAACTAAGTGCGGTAATGAAGGCTATTTGTTTTATTATTTTTCTTTTGCTAATCATGTTAATTCCTCAAACAATATGAATAATGCTGGATTGAAAAAAATTAGTATATATAAGATTGATGGCGTCGTAAAAAGCTTCTCAACCATGAAGTGCATGAAGGCCATGAAGAA
>JAOZLI010000397.1 GCA_029934915.1 Desulfocapsa sp.
AAGTTGATTTTATGGAATTACTAGCACCAGCCGGAAACACCGAAAATTTTATAGCTGCCATGGGAGCAGGTGCCGATGCCGTATATGTCGGGGCACCGGCCATGAATGCCAGGAATCTTGCCCGTGATTTACGCATGGAAGAGATTTATGCCATGGTTCAGTATTGTCATGAAAATGACAAAAAAATATATCTGGCTGCCAACAGTTTGCTTAGAGAGCAGGACCTTGCTCAGGCTGTTCAAACTCTTGCAACCCTTGAGGCCCTAAATACAGACGGTCTGATTGTTCAGGATCTTGGTCTGGTACGTTTGATTCGTGAATATTTTCCCTCCATACCATTACACGCTTCGACCCTGCTCTCAGCGAATAACTCCCTGTCACTCAGGGGCTTTAAAGAGCTTGGCTTTGAACGTGTGGTACTAGCCCGTGAACTGACTCTTAAAGAGATAGAAATTATCTCACAAAAAACAGATGTTGAACTGGAAGTATTTGTCCATGGAGCTATGTGCTTTTCCTATTCGGGGCTCTGTCTGTTCTCTTCGTTTCTTGGTGGAAAAAGTGGCTTGCGCGGAAAATGTGTACAACCCTGTCGGCGACATTACAGTGTGAGTGAGCAGGGCAACAGAAAGGGTAAAAAGAATAAGCAGAAAACAGCTAAGGGTAAATATCTGTTTTCAATGAACGATCTCTCTGCCCTTGAACTGATTCCTGAGCTGCGACAGGCAGGCGTGGCCTCTCTTAAAATTGAAGGGCGGCTTCGTTCTGCGAATTATGTGTCTCATATCGTTCAGGCCTATCGCCTGGTTATGGATGCAACTCCATCGCAATTTCCACATGCCTTAGCGGAAGCCGAGAGGCTTAAAGATTATGCCATGGGACGCGCCACTTCCACCGGTTATTTTTTCTCACCACAACCAACTGATGCCATCACTCCTCATCATTCTGGAAATATGGGGGATTATCTCGGACGTCTTGGTGTCGCTAAGTCCTATAACGAAAAGTTGTATGCCAAGATAACGTTAAAAACAGAACTTGCCGAAGGGGATAGAATACGTCTGCATGCAGAACCCTCAGGTGAACGGCTTGCTTTTACGGTAAAAGAACTCCGAAGCGGCAACGAACAGACCAGAAAGGCTGAAGCTGGTACAAAGGCACAACTTCTGGTGCCTGATTGGCAGTATCTCCAAAATTCCAAGCATATTGATGTGTACCGGGTGGATGTCAGGAAAAAGGGTACAGAAGCGAAGATACAATTAATAGATTTTGATACAGCTAGAAATGCCTTGCAGGTCGTACACCAAAAAAATGAAGCGAACACGCAACGGGTGTTGGATGAAGCCGTTCCTCCGTTTGAGGAGGATGAACTTCCTGATATTCAGGCCAGGCATCGGCCAAAAGTGAAAAAAGGAAGTAAGAAAATAAAACTTCCCCTGGATTTGTGGCTCAGGACAGAATCTGCCAAAATGGTGCTGAATCAGCTGCCTTTTGTACCGGATCGTTTTCTGCTGTCTGTCAGCAGGGCTAATCTTGCACAGACAGGACAGTTAAAGCGTTATTTGGGCAGGCGTATGCGTGATCTTACCTGGTGTTTACCAGCCGTAGTTTTTGAAGGTGAACAGGGGCGCTTGAAAAAACAGATCGCTCAGTTGATACGTTCTGGATTTAGAAGTTTTCAAATCGGACATATTGCCCAATTCACTTTTTTTGGCAAAGAACGAGTGTTTCTTTCTGCTGATTATACAGTGAATATTTTGAATAGTCAGGCTGTGAAACTGATTGGTGATGGAGGGATGGAGTGTGCGCAGCTCTCCATTGAAAGTGACAGGAGACTCTTAACAGAGTTGCTGGCAAGAAACCGGAAAACGCATAGTGATGTTAAACTTGGAGCCACTGTGTACGGTGCCCCTGCTCTGTTTACGGCAAGGCTTGACCCTGATCATATTCAGTATAATAAAACCTTGAATAGCCCGAGACAGGAGCAGTTTGTTTTGATGAAAAAAGAGAGTGTTACAGCCACGGTTCCTGTTCGGCCGTTCTCGCTTCTGCCGTACCTGCATGAGTTAAAAGCTGCCGGACTTGATTATGCGGTGGTGGATATGAGTAATGTCGGTGGCGGGAAAAAAGAGATGGAGGAGCTTGCTGCAAGACTCTCCGGGGTTGGCAAGTTTTTAAAGTTGCCCACTTTTAA
>JAOZLI010000010.1:0-7478 GCA_029934915.1 Desulfocapsa sp.
TCCTTGGCAAAGAGTTCATTGGCAACTTTAGGATTGGCCTTGCCCTTGGTCTTCTGCATAAGCTGGCCAACAAAATAGCCCATAAGCTTTGTTTTACCACCTTTAAAATCGGAAGCCTGCTCTGGGTTGGCTGCAATGATTTCTGCTACTATGGTAAGTAATTCGCCCTGATCAGATACCTGGACAAGGTTTTTCTCTTTGACTACGACTTCAGGATCTTTTCCTGATTCCATCATCTCAGGAAAAACGACTTTTGCAATTTTTCCAGAAATTGTTCCGTCATCTACCATTTTTAGGAGTGCACCAAGCTGTTTTGATGATACTTTACAGCTTCCAATTTCTGCACCATTCAATTCTCGCAGGAACTCGGTCATTAACCAGTTTGAAACCTTTTTGGCCTTAGCGCCACATTCAACCGCTTCTTCAAAAAAGTTGGCGAGATCTCGTGATGCGGTGAGAATTGCAGCATCATATTCCGGTAAGGTATATTCAGAAACGAAACGTGCTTTTCTGGCATCCGGGAGTTCAGGCAGGGTCTTACGAATTTCTTCAATCCACTCATCATCAATAACAATTGGAATCAGATCAGGACAGGGAAAATAACGATAATCATGTGCCTCTTCTTTTCCACGCATGGAGGACGTTTGTTTACGATCCGGATCCCACTGAAGGGTCTCCTGCCGTACGTCTCCCCCATCGAGAAGAACATCACGCTGGCGTCGAACTTCGTATTCAAGAGCAGCCTGCACGTTCTTAAAGGAGTTCATGTTTTTGAGTTCTGTTCGTGTGCCCAGCTCTTCCTGTCCCATGGGGCGTAAAGAGATATTGGCATCGCAGCGAAAACTTCCCTCCTGCATATTGCCGTCACAGATATCAAGATATCGTAAAATAGCATGCAGCTTTTTTAAATAGGCGTAGGCCTCTTCAGGAGAGCGCATATCCGGTTCTGAAACAATTTCAAGAAGTGGAGTACCGGTACGGTTTAAATCTACATAGGAAACTGGCTCAAGATCGTCGTGAATAAGTTTTCCTGCATCTTCCTCCATATGCATTCGAGTAATACCGATAGTTTTTTGTTCGCCATTTACTTCGATTTCAACATTACCGAATTCCACAATGGGAAGATCAAACTGGGAGGTCTGGTATCCCTTGGGAAGGTCCGGATAGAAATAGTTCTTTCTGGCAAACTGATTAAACTTGTTAATGGTCGAACCCGTGGCCAGCCCCATTTTTATCGAATACTCAACGACTTTTTTGTTGAGTACCGGCAAAACACCGGGCATGCCGAGACAAACCTGACAGGTATGCGTATTGGCAGGTGCACCAAACTCGGTGGAACAGCCGCAGAATATTTTCGATTTTGTTTTCAGCTGGGCATGAATTTCAAGCCCAATTACTGTTTCAAACTGCATAGTATTTATCTTTTTATTGTATATTTGTATAATTATTCAGCACGTTAGCTGTTAGAACATGGGTTCCCAGGAATATGCCGGTCTTTACCTAACAGTCTACAGCCTATAGCCTAATCACCTGGATTATGCCCTTTTAGCAAGAGCAACCCATTCACGAATCTTGAGTAATTCATCACGCCAGGCATCGGTAACACGTACTTTTATAAAAACTCTATATAATTCCAGAAAAATTCGAATCAACTCTTCAAAAAGATGAATTCGTTCGAGAAGCATTCCTTCACGTTCTTCCGGGTCGTTGGAATTTTCCGTGCCTGCTGTTTTAGGTAATTTTACATTACGAAACTCCATAAGCGCTGCCGCCATGGTAAAATTCCATTCATAATCGTTATAAGTGAGTTGGATACGCGCCTGTTCAAGTTTTTTCCCCATGGTGAGACCTGTGCGTGCTTCCTGTAGCTCAGTCTGTAATCCACGGCAGATCAGTTTTTCGTTGGTATCACCTTCTCCATATTCCAGCAGCATATGTTTTTCAAAAACAATGACGATATCCCCTTCACCGGGTAAAGCAACCACTCCGCCTCGTTCTTCACTCTTCCACCAGAGCCAGGTAAGAAATTCCTGCCCTAGAAATCGTTTTTCCGCTATCAGATCTACTAAATCCATATTCTATGTCCCTATACAAAAATATCTGGAGTTATGGTTGCCAGCTTATCCCTATCTTCTTCATCAAGCAAATGCTCACCACAGACATATGGAATTTGCTGCATAATGTTCAACCCAAAAGTATCTTTAAAGAGATCTTCGAGTAAGGCCTGAGCTTTTTGATTGGTGGAAAAGAAGAGTAAGGTTGAATTCTCAAGATTCCAGCAAAGATCAAAGACCGATGGCATTGGCAGAGCTTTACGCATAAGTTCACTTTCTATGCGCTCTTTAATTTCCACCCGCATTGATCTGGAGATTTTAGGAATCTCTTTTTCTTTTTTAATTCGCTCCTCTTCTTTGGCAACAAACTTTTTTACTATGGCTGAAGAAACTTTTCTCTCATCAAGACGCATGGAGAGAGTGACATAATTACCCGCAGCATATGAGGCATAATTGAAATCTGTATCAAACATATTTGTGACTGATACCCAACCTAAAGACTCTTCCTCGTAGGTATCATCAATATCCCTGAAGGCAAATTGTGTGATACGTTCAGCGATAAAATCCCATACATTTTCAGGGAGATCCCCTTCTACACTGAAGCGTACAAATGCTGCTGTTCCCTTAACAAAACCCATTTAATAACTCCTGAAATAAACAAATAATTTACGATGTGCTATCATACCTTTCCAATTCTATGTTCACAACATTTTTTAAACTTCAGACTCGCCTTTGTCGTAACAGTGATTTCTACAGATTCATGCTTAATGAAACTATTTTGACTATAATAGACTTTTATTGTACTTTTTAGTTGACAGTGGTTGGAAATATTTGTATAAAAGCTTGCTCCACGTGCAACACGCATCAATGCACAATGGGTCGTTAACTCAGCTGGTAGAGTATCTGACTTTTAATCAGAGAGTCGCGCGTTCGAGCCGCGCACGACCCACCAGTTATTATATTATGAGTTTGTCCCCATCGTCTAGTCAGGTCCAGGACACTGGGTTTTCATCCCAGCAACGCCGGTTCGAATCCGACTGGGGACGCCATATAGAAGAAAAGCCCTTGAGCAGAAATGCTTAAGGGCTTTTTTTTTAGTTTTTAAAACTATGTATAGGGGCTGGTATCCTACCGCCCCATGCTATAAATCGACTCGATTTATTCACGTTTCGAACTTCCATAATCGGGCTTGCTCCAAAGAGACCACCAAAGCTCACATGCTCCCCTGCTTTCTTTCCAGGGACTGGGATCAAACGTGCAGCCGTAGTCTTTGTATTGACCATACCAATTGCCATTTCATCGGCTATTATGGCTGAGATTGTATCAGCATCTGTATCTCCTGGTATTGGAACCATATCTAGGCCCACTGAACAAACGCAGGTCATAGCTTCCAGTTTCTCAATTGTTAGAGCACCTTTAGCTACAGCATCCGCTAAGACAGCATCTTCCATCACCGGGATAAACGCTCCGCTTAATCCACCCACAGCCTTGGAAGCAAATATTCCCCCTTTTTTAACTGCATCGTTTAACATCGCAACAATTGCGGTTGAACCAGGAGCCCCTACATCATCAACGCCAAGAATCTGCAGAATTTCTCCCACAGAGTCTCCAATCTTTGGTGTTGGAGCCAGTGAAAGATCAACGACACCAAACTCGACGCCCAATTCCTTTGAAACTTGTCTACCTATTAGTTCCCCACAGCGTGTGACTCTAAAGGTGATCTGTTTGATTTCCTCTGCAATATCATCCAGTTTTAAATTACTTCTTCCCTTTCTATTAATCGTTTTTTCAAGAGATCTTGCGATTACGCCTGGCCCTGAAACGCCGACATTTAAGACAACATCCGCTTCCTCTACACCATGTATTGCCCCAGCCATAAAGGGGTTATCTCCTGGTTGATTACAGAATACCACAAACTTTGCTGCACCAAAGCCACCTGAATCCGAAGTTTGTTCTGCAAGTTCTTTTACGGTATGGCCGATGATCGCGACTGCGTCCATGTTTATGCCCTTTTGGCTGCTTCCAACATTGATGGATGCACAGAGACGTTGTGTGACTGCTAGCGCCTCAGGAATAGAATCTATAAAGGCTCTGTCAGTTTCCGTCATCCCCTTCTCTACGTGTGCTGTAAAGCCCCCTAGAATATCCACTCCAGCATTTTCAGCTGCGTTATCAAGAGATTTTGCAAGCGCTACAAAGTCTGAACTGCTGAAACCTGCTCCGACAAAAGCTGCTGGTGTTACTGATATTCGTTTATTAACAACTGGTATGCCATATTTCTGAGCTACTTCATTGCACTTTTGAACAAAATTCTCTGCATACTTTGCTATTTTTTCTTCAACAGCCAGACAGGTTTCAGTTACGGTACCTCTCCTGCAATCCAATAGATTTATTCCCATGGTCACTGTTCTGACATCAAGGTTTTCTTTAGAAACCATCTCCACAGTTGCCAATATTTGATCCGAACGAAGCATTCTTTTCTCCTTGTTACTATTTACGCCAGGGGTAAGGAATCGACAGGCGTTCCAATCTCATGTGTGGCCCTGAAGATATCATTGTGCTGAAGAACTATATCCAATTGCTCATGCTTGCCAAGTTCTTGTAATTCCACTCGTAATCCCTGAATTGATTGAATTAATGTTAAATCTATCTGGAATATCATCGTATAGTGCTTGCCAGCTCGTGTAGTTTCAAGGTCAAGAATATTAATTTCCCTTTTATAGAAAAACAATCCAATTGCCTGAACTAACCCTTTTCTGTTTTCTGCCTGTACCGTTACAATAAATGTCTCCGCTGGTAAATTCTGTTTCTCTATTTCCAGGGGGACGTCCATCTCCTTAATTGTGGCTTCAATTTTAGTTTCTGAATTAATATGTGAAAAACCAGCAAGAATATCTTCTGCAGTAACATTCTCATCAAATTCTGCAATGAGGATCATACTAAAATATCCTCCCAGTACATATTGATTCAAATCAGCAAGATCCCCATTTAGGTCCAGTATTACACCAGTTATATCTGCTATTATTCCGGGTCTGTCTTTAGACATCACCGATATTATAAATTGCTTAGTCATTAACTCTCTCCATTAAGTATCTCTATTTCCCATTTTTTACCGTCTTTTTTTCTTTGAAAAACCGTCTGTTTTCCTTTCGGTGCTTTTTCTTTAAAATCAATTAGATAGTGTAGTCCCCTGGACTCTTTGCGTGTCTGGGCTGACTGAATAATTAAGAGTGATATCAGGGCAATATTGCGTAATTCAACCATGTTAGGAGTTATGTGAAAATCATGATAGTGTTGGTCTATCTCTTTGTAAATTGCTTCCATCCGTGTTTTCGCAAGTTCTAACCTTCTTAATGATCTTACGATACCAACATAATTCCACATAACTCTACGTATTGCATCCCAGTTATGATTGATGAGAATTTCTTCGCTTAAACTTTTTGCATCACCGCTTTGCCATTGGTCGACTTCCGGTAATTTATTGTTCCGTATTGTTTGCCAATGTGTTTTGCAATACTTCGCTGCTCGATCTGCAAATACCACAGCTTCAAGTAAACTGTTAGATGCAAGCCTGTTGCCGCCATGTAATCCTGTACATGCCGTTTCGCCTAATGCCATGAGACCCGGGATTGAGGACCTTCCATTGGAGTCTGTTGATACTCCGCCACACATATAGTGTGCAGCTGGTACCACCGGAATTGGATCTTTACTTATATCTATCCCTCTCGACAAGCATCTTTCGTAAATTGTTGGAAATCTCTTTTTAAGGAATTTTCGACTTCTATGGCTAATATCCAGGTAGACACAGTCTGCACCACTTTCTTTTAATTCTTTATCAATTGCCCTGGCCACGGTATCTCTTGTTGCCAAATCCTTACGAGGGTCATATTTTTCCATAAATGGAGTCCCTTCTTCATCAATAAGTATGCCTCCTTCGCCTCGAACAGCCTCCGAAATAAGGAAGTTTTTCTCCAACGGGTGATGTAGGCATGTAGGATGGAATTGGACAAATTCCATATTCGACATCTTAGCTCCTGCACGAAACGCCATTGCAACGCCATCACCGGTGGCAATATCTGGATTCGTTGTGTACAAATAGACCTTTCCAACGCCGCCAGAACATAAAATTGTTATTTGAGCTTGGTACGAATGAACCTCTTCTCCGACTCGAACATAGGCACCTACACATTTTCTCCCATCTCTGGACTCCCATCCTTCGAAATCCCCATCCACCATAAGTAGATCTATCGCGATTTGCTCTTCGATCAATGTTATATCGGGGTGACTTCTGACGTTTTCGATTAAGGCACGTTCTATCTCTCTTCCTGTGAGATCGTAGGCATGGACCACCCTTCTATGGCTATGTCCACCTTCTTTTCCCAACGAATACCCTGAACTGTTTTGCGTATCTTCAACAAAACTAACTCCGATTTTAGTCAGTTCTTCTATTCTCGAAGAACCATTTTCCACCACTATTCGTACAATATCTTCCTTGCAGATACCTGCACCACAGGACAAGGTGTCTTGTACGTGGGATTCTATCGAATCCCTCTCTTCGACCACGGCGGCAATACCTCCCTGTGCCAGGTTCGTTGCCGTATCAATATCTTTCTTTTTAGTAACTACCACTACACTGCCCAGTTCCGCGCACTTCAATGCACAGGATAATCCGGCAATCCCACTTCCAATTATCAGAAAATCACTCTTCACAGAAATCTCCAAGCAATGTTTCACGTGAAACATTGTAAATAGTAAACACTAAAAAAAGCCGATATGGCATGGCAAGCATTGGCTTTCCGCTTGATAGTCTCTTGCTCGTTCGTTGATAAAGGAGCAAAGAATTTCGAGATTAGTGTAGTCACGTGAGGAAATAAAGGCAAGAAAAGACCATAAAAATTGGGAATGGTCGTAAATATATTGTGAGATATGTCAAAATGAACTACAAAAGAGAGAGGAAATTTTGTAGCCGTCTTTTTTTTAAGGAGTGGTGTTTGTTATGAGTAAGGCCAAAATTGTTGCGATCGCGAACCAAAAAGGTGGAGTCGGTAAGACAACTACTGCCGTAAATCTGGCGGCAGCCTTAGTGCGAAGGAAGAAAAGGGTTCTGCTTGTTGATTCAGATCCTCAAGGAAATTCGACTTCTGGGGTTGGAATTGCAGCAAGTGGTTTGAAGGAACATCTTTATCATTGCTATACGCTTGGTGTGCCGGTGGAAAAAGTATTGTGTGTTCCAAATCCGAAGCGAAAGCTTGCAGTTCTTCCCTCCTCTGTAGATCTGGCAGCGGCAGAGATGGAGCTTTATCCGGTTAAAGAACGAGAGTATGTGCTTAAAAAACTACTGGAACCAGTGTTGAGTGAAGTCGATTATGTGGTTATTGATTGCCCACCCTCTCTAGGTCTTTTGACTATAAATAGTTTGACCGC
>JAOZLI010000010.1:7578-21678 GCA_029934915.1 Desulfocapsa sp.
TGGTTATTGATTGCCCACCCTCTCTAGGTCTTTTGACTATAAATAGTTTGACCGCAGCCGACTCTGTTCTGATACCTATGCAATGTGAATATTATGCTATGGAAGGGCTGGCTCAGTTGATTAAAACTGTTCGATCTGTCAAGAAGTCATTGAATAAGTCGCTTTTTATAGAGGGACTGTTGTTGACCATGTTCGATCGGCGAAACCGTTTAACCTTTCAGGTAGAAGAAGAAATTAAAAAACATTTTGGCGAACAGGTTTTTAAGACAGTGATTCCTCGAAATGTGCGATTGAGTGAGTGCCCGAGCCATGGGCAAACGGTTTTGGATTATGATGTTAAGTCCACCGGGGCTAAAGCCTATATCCAACTGGGCAATGAATTTTTACGAAATCAAAAAAAATAACTATTTAGTGTTTTGGCGGACGCGTGAAAAGTTGTCTTTTTCGCTTGAAAAAGAACAGGCAGGTTGGAGATGCTCAGGGCGTCGGTCGTAAAAGAACCTTTTGCGGGCCTGTCAGGGTATGGTACGTTTGGGACGTTGTTTGCAGCCTTAAAGAGTCTGAGTAGTTATTAAAACCTAAAGGAAGAGAATATGGGAAAGCCAAAAGGACTTGGTCGTGGTGTCGATCTTTTTTTTAATACTGAGGAAGAGGAAGAGAAATATTTTGAGTGTGATATCGAAAAAATAATTCCTAACCAGTTCCAGCCGCGAACGCATTTTGATGAAGAATCTTTGCAGGAACTTGCAGATTCCATAAAGGAAAAAGGCATTATTCAACCACTGGTAGTTACCACGAACAATGATGGAAGTTATGGGCTTATAGCAGGTGAAAGACGTCTACGGGCTTCGAAATTGGTCGGTCTCGAAGAGGTACCTGTTGTCATCAGAGAAGTGAGTGGTGATGACGAACTTCTGGAGCTGGCACTTATTGAAAATGTGCAGCGAAAAGATCTGAATCCCATTGAAGAAGCAGAGGCTTACGAAAAATTAATCAAAATCTTTTCTTATACCCAGGAACAGGCAGCAGAAAAAGTAGGGAAGAAGAGATCAACTATTACCAATCGGTTGCGCTTATTGCAACTTCCCGATTTTATAAAAGAAGATATAGGGTATGGGCGTCTGACAGAAGGACATTCCAGGGCGATATTGCGCCTTGCTGGAGACGAAACCGCCATGAAAGACGCACGTAATCAAATAGTTACGAAGGGGCTTTCGGTGCGTCAGGCGGAGAAGCTCACATCCAGGATGAAGCAGGAACGAAAGACTGGAAGTCCAACAAAGGCGACTACGGAGTCGTTGGCTATCCCTAAGGAATTTTCTCAGACCCTGATTAATAGAGTCAGTAACAAGCTGGCTTCAAACATACAGCTTGTACAAAATGGTAGTCGTGGAAAACTTGAAATTGAATATTACTCACTAGATGATTTAGAAAGAGTTGTTGAGTTGATTGCAGGCGAGGAATAGGCAATGGCATTGATGCAGTTTACAATGGTTCCTATGGGCGAAGGAGTTAGTGTCGGAAAGCATGTAGCTATGATTCAGAAGCGTTTGGAAGAAGAGGGGGCAACATACCATCTCACAGATATGGCAACATTGGTTGAAGGTGATGTGCCGGAACTTCTCAAGCTGTTGGCCAGGATATATGAAACCCCTTTTGACAATGGTGCTGTCCGTGTGGTAACCAATATTACCATAGATGATCGTCGCGACAAAATAGTGCATATCGGTGATAAAATTGAAGCAGTCCAAAAAAAACTTAGGTAGTACTCTTGAACGAAAAGGGAAAAATCGTGGGAATGGAAAATCGATTAGCAGGATCACAGTCCTGTCGTTTGTGTTGTTTCTCGGATTATTCCTTTTTGGGATAAATGCAAACGAGCCGAAAAGAGTAATGGAACAGGCCTGGAATATTTGCCTTGAATGTATAGGTATAGGCTAAGAATTATCCAAGTTATTTCTTACCGAACCCTAACTATTATTTAAGGTGAAATTTTAATGGAATCAATCCGTAAACTCGTCCAGGTTCTTGCTACCTTCCTCACAAATAGCTATTTACTTTTTCCAAGTACAAAAAATATATATCAGGGGCAATTAAAGGCAATTTGCTCCCCTGGATTAAATTGTTATTCCTGTCCAGCATCGACCACATACTGTCCAATTGGTGCGATACAACAACTGCTGCTAGGTATACGATTTTCCCTGGAAACTGGAGCGTACTATATTGGAGGCTATGTAGTTGGAACTATAGGTTTAATAGCGACGGCCACCGGTCGTGTGACCTGCGGCTGGCTATGTCCATTCGGATTGATTCAGGAGCTCTTACACAAGATTCCATTTGGAGGCAAAAAAACCGAAGTTGTACCGTTCCTACGATATCTTAAATATCTTATACTCGTGTTGTTTGTATTTCTTTTCCCCCTTGTCTTAACCAATGAGTGGGACATGGGTATTCCGTGGTTTTGTAAATATGTCTGTCCTGCAGGAACACTCGAAGCAGGGTTGCCAATGCTTCTTTTGCAACCAGATCTTCGTGCAACACTTGGCTATCTTTTCTACAATAAGCTATTTTGGCTTGTTGTTTTTATGATATGGTCGGTGAAAACATCACGCCCCTTTTGTAAGACGACCTGCCCCTTAGGAGCATTTTATGGAATGTTCAACAGCTTTGCACTTATCAAATTGGATCTGATAGAATCGCGTTGTACCGATTGTGGTGCGTGTGCAAATGTATGCCCCATGGGGATCCAGTTTAATGAATCTGTTGGCAGTAAGGAGTGTATACTCTGTATGCGCTGTATGAAAGAGGCTTGCGAGTTCGGGGCTATTGAGTTGACCATTGCTAACACTTCATTTTCGGCTGGTCAAAGACTCCTGAAAACAACTAAGTAGAGTTATATGCGGAGGTCGTTTTCACTGGAAATGCATCTAAAAGTAGGCTACTTTGGGCAAATACAAGAAACTATAACAGAGTAACGACTACTTTTAACTGCTAACAATAACGACGAAAAATTGATTCTTATGCGTAATCAGACAAAAAAAATTACATGTATTTTCAGCTTTATCTTGCTAAATGTTTTTCTCTTTTCCACGGTACATGCAAAAATGGGGAGTATCGACGGGGAGAAGGTTCAACTCCGAACTGGACCAGGTACAAACTATGCAGCAAAATGGCAATATGGTAAAGGCTATCCTGTTAAGATCTTGACAACTAAGGGGAAATGGTACAAGGTCAAGGATTTTGAAAATGATACAGGCTGGGTCTATAAAAGCTTGGTGAAGCGAACTCCCCATATGATAGTCAAGGTGAACAAGGGGAAGAATAAAAAGATTAACATTCGAAGTGGGCCGGGAACAAAATATAAAGTAGTTGGCCAGGCTTATTACGGTGTGGTGTTTGAAACAGTCAAGCAAAGCTCAGGTTGGGCACAGGTTAAACACGAATCCGGGTTGAAGGGCTGGGTTAAACGCAGCCTTCTTTGGGGCTTTTAGCCAACAAAAGATAGCCTTTATAGAAGCACAAAAAAAAGCCCTCATTACATATACTGTAATGAGGGCTTTTTTCGTCTTGGCGGAGAGGGAGAGATTCGAACTCTCGGTGGAGTCTAACCCCCACATTCGCTTAGCAGGCGAACACCATCGGCCTCTCGGTCACCTCTCCAAGTCAATTATTGGCGGAGGAGGTAGGATTTGAACCCACGGAACTTCCGTTCAACGGTTTTCAAGACCGCCGCCTTAAGCCACTCGGCCACTCCTCCACACGCCCTCCTTGTACCATCTGTTAAACATACTGTCAATAATTTGAAGAGAATGCGGGCGGGAGGTGGAAAAAAAAATGAAAATAGTGCTCAATAGAGCCTGGAAATGACAAAAACGGAATAATTAGGGAGACAAATATGACATTTATGTGTATCAAGGATGTTGGGAGTCAAGTATTTTAGAATAGCATGAAATAGAGAAGCCATAAAATTTAAAATGAATTACAAATAATGATTGAACATAGTGAATTAACAGCGGCTCAGCTCGAAGATCTGACTTGTTTGTACGAAATAACAAAAAGCCTGGCATCTTCAGTGGATCTTAAAGAGTGTCTGAGTGAAACGATGGAAACCATAGGCTCCATGAAAGCAATGGAAAATGGCACTGTAACTATAATTAACCCATTAACAGGTAAACTTGAAATAGAAGTAGCCCAAGGGATTAATGCAGAAGGCCGTAAACGAGGCAAATATCAGATAGGAGAGGGAATTACAGGAAGAGTTGTGGCCTCAGGAGAACCGATTATTGTCCCTCACATTGCTGATGAACCAATGTTTTTGAATAAAACGAGAGCCAGGGGGGACCTTTCCAACCAATCACGTTCCTTTCTCTGTGTGCCCATTCGGAATGGAAAACAGGTTATCGGCGCCTTATCAGTAGATCGAATTTACGCTGAAGGGATATCTGGGCAGGCTGAAGCCGATTTACGATTTTTGACTATTCTCAGCAGTTTGATAGCACAAACAACGCGACGAATTCAAACCGTAAATCAGGAGCAGGATGAACTTCGTGTAGAAAATCAAAAGCTGAAACGGGAACTCTCAGAAAAAAACAAAATCAATGATATTCAGGGGAATTCCAGTCGAATGCAGGAAGTGTATGAGATGATCCACAGGGTTGTTGATTCCAATGCAACTGTGCTTCTGCGTGGAGAGTCCGGTACTGGAAAAACCCTGGTTGCCAAGGCTTTGCATTACAATTCAAGGCGACAGGAAAAACCCTTTATTGTGGTCAATTGCTCAGCTTTACCGGAAACGCTTTTGGAAAGTGAGTTATTCGGGCATGAAAAAGGAGCCTTTACAGGAGCCACCGAACGAAAGGCAGGACGATTTGAACAGGCTGAAGGCGGTACATTATTTTTGGATGAAATTGGTGAAATAAGCCACGCAGTGCAGGTCAAATTGCTAAATGTAGTGCAAGAAAAAACTTTTCAGCGTTTGGGCTCTGCAAAATCCATTTCTTGTGATGTACGACTGGTGGCCGCCACCAATAGAGATCTTGAAAAAGCGGTGCAGGATAAGTGTTTCCGGGAAGATCTGTATTACAGGCTAAACGTTTTTCCGGTTTATATGCCGCCCCTGCGTGAACGGAGAACAGATATTTTGCTCCTGGCGGAATTTTTTCTGGAGAAATTTTCGGCTGAAAATAGCAAAGACATTAAGCGAATTTCAACGCCGGCTATCGACATGTTAATCCAATATCATTGGCCGGGGAATGTACGGGAATTGCAGAATTGTATGGAGCGGGCAGTCTTGATATGTGATGCTGATACAATCAAGAGCAATCATCTTCCACCAACTCTGCAGACTTCTGATTCAATACAATCGGATAAAAATCCACTTTCTCTGTCAGCAGCAGTGGAAAATTTTGAAAAAGATCTTATTGTTGATGGATTGAAAAAAAATCGGGGCAATCAGACTCAGACAGCAAAATATCTTGATACCAGTCTCCGAATTGTAAATTACAAAATCCATCAATATAATATTGATCCTAAACAATTTAAGATTCAGAAACAATGAAGCTCATCCTCCATGTCTGTTGCGCACCCTGCTCCACCTACACCCTGAATAAGTTGCGTCAGCAGGATATAGATGTCTCAGGATATTTCTATAATCCTAATATCCATCCCTACCGCGAATTTAAAAAGCGTCTGGACACCTTAGAGGAGTTCGCAGGCCAGGTAGATTTGCCACTCGAGATAGAGCGTGATTACGGATTAACGGAATATCTCCGTAAAGTAGTTTTCAATGAAAAAAAGCGTTGCGGGATATGTTACGACATGCGTTTAGAAAAAACGGCCAAGCATGCCGCAGAATTAGGCGCTGATGCGTTTTCTACTACACTTCTCTACTCACGCTATCAAAACCATGAAAGCATCGCGAAAATCGGCAGTGAAATGGCCGACAAGTATGGTGTAGAATTTTACTATGATGATTTTCGTGAAGGCTGGCAGGAAGGTATAGATAAAGCAATCGATATGGATCTGTATAGGCAGCCCTATTGTGGCTGTATTTACAGTGAACAGGAACGTTACGATAATAGATTAAAGAAGAAAATGCGAAAAGAGCGAAAGGCAGCCCTGAAGAAACAGCAGTTTTGACAGGTGGCCGAACACTCGCAAAAAGAGGATAGAATAATGGTAGATATACTTGTACTGGCGACAACCAACAAAAATAAAGTGAAAGAGTTTCAGGAAATGGTGGGGGATTTTCCGGTAGAAATCAAATGTGTTTCGGATTTTGGAACCATCCCGGAATGCATCGAGGATGGAGAAACCTTTGATGATAATGCCTACAAAAAGGCATTGCATACAGCAAAAATACTAGGTCTTCCAGCAATTGCTGATGACTCAGGACTTGTGGTTGAAGCATTGGATGGCGCACCTGGTGTGTACTCGGCAAGATACGCGGGTGAAAATGCAACGGATGCGGATAACTGCGAAAAACTTCTTAAAGAGATGAAGGGACAGGAAAACAGAAAAGCTGCATTTAAATGTGTACTTTCCATTGCAGTCCCATCAGGTCCGGCACTCACCTACGAAGGAAGTTGCGAAGGAACCATTCTTGAGGCAAAACGCGGTGAGTCAGGTTTTGGCTATGACCCTCTTTTTTATTTTGAGGAATTTGATAAAACATTTGCCGAGTGTAATTCCGAAGAGAAAAACAGGGTGAGTCACCGTGGAAAGGCCTTGGCGGAGTTAGGTAGTGAGTTTGATAATGTTATGAAATGGCTCGACCAGCGACTGGCAGAAGAGAAGCCACCTAAACCTGATCACAGTGAGTTTGAGACTAACGACTGGTCGAAGTCGTAAGTCAGGTTGTTTAGGCTATAGGCTGAAAGGCTGTTAGCAAAAGACCACTTTTATGCTCTTTTGCTAATATCCTACAGCCTAAACGGCTAACAGCCTGTGTTCAAACCCTTGATGCCGGTGGACGAGTTGTTCCCACAGGTTTTCTGACCACGGGCTTTGCTTTAGGTTTAGTCTGTTTAATAGTGGACATGGCAGCAGTGACCATGGAGGCCACATCTGTTAAATTGGCAGGAAGAATCATGGTGTTGTTTTCTTTTGCCAGTTTTCCAAATTCGTTGATGTAGCTTTTAGCTACTTCAAGATTTGCAGCTTCGTTTCCACCCGGCAGGTTTAAGGCTTCTGCCACTTTTCTGATTCCTTCGGCTGTGGCTTCTGCCACCATGGTAATCTCCCGTGCCTTTCCTTCTGCCTCATTGATCCGTTTCATTTTTTCGCCCTCTGACAAGGCAATGGCTTCCGCCCTGTCACCTTCTGCCCTGTTGATGGTGGATTGCTTATCTCCCTCAGAACGAGCAATTTCTGCTCGTTTTTCCCGTTCTGCCTTCATCTGTTTTTCCATGGCTTCAAGCACAGTACGCGGTGGCTGAATATCTTTAATTTCATAACGAAGAACCTTAACCCCCCAGTTACCAGCAGCCTCGTCCAGTGCCTGAACAACCTGTCCGTTCAGGGATTGCCTGGCTTCAAAGGTTTTGTCCAAATCAATCTTGCCAATGGCGGATCGAAGGCTGGTCTGGGCGAGTTGTCCGGCGGCAAAATGGAAATTATCGATTCCATAGGCAGATTTTTTAGAATCAATAACCTGGATATATAAGATACCGTCCACTTCTAAAGTGACATTATCTGCAGTGATACAGGTTTGAGCTGCAATATCAATGGGTTCTTCCTTGAGGCTGCGTCTGTAGGCAACCCGGTCAAAGAAGGGGATCAGGATATGAAATCCTGCCTGCAAAGTGGTTCTGTATTTACCAAGGCGTTCCACCACAAATTCGCTGCGCTGCGGTACAATAACAGCAGTTTTAATGAGGATAACGATCATAAACGCAATGATGATGCCCAGTGCTGCAAATGTTTCCATGATATGCTCCTGTATAAAAAGGGTATTCTGATTAAGAGAGTTTCTTAACAGTGATAAGCAGATCGTTCTGCTCGACTATTTCCACAACCTCATCTTCTTCAATGTCTTCACTGGCCTCTGCTCGCCAGAATGTACCGGAAAATTTCACCTGTCCTTCTGCGGGGGGTTTGATACTGGATGTGACCACACATTTTTCTCCACCTTTGGCCAGGATGGAATCCGGTTCATCGTCTTTTGTATCACCAATAAAAACCTTCTGTACAATTCCACGCAGAGTGAAAAGACAAACCAGTGAAAGAACTAAAAAAACGGCCAATTGGGTGTTCACGCTCAATGGAAATAAATAACAAGCGAGTGCCGTCAGCCATGCGGCAAGACCGAAAAAAAAGAGGATAAATCCTGGAACTGCCATTTCCAGAACAAAAAAAGTTACACCAATAGTAAGCCACATCAGGCCGGGATAGGTTATTTCCATCATGTGAAATCCTTTAGGGAGAGGAAGAAGTTTTATTGTTTAGTTATTGTATGAGAATGAGATGAAACAGTCAAATATAACAAAATTCATCAGTACATATTTTAAGTCGAAGGAGTGAATATGTAGGATATGCGTAATAAAAGCAAGTCCGGTCACTCCTGTAATCAGGAGGATAACCTCTCCCTCTTATAAGACATAATATTGGGAAATATGTTGACTTTGCCTGCCGCATCGTTTGTACTAAGTCTTATAGCTAAGAGTTAACACAAGAAATGTTGAACGAACCTTAAGGTCACTACAGTTGTTAACATGAGAAGTCAAATGGGAGTTGTCATGAATAAACACAATAATGTGCAAGATCTTTGTCGCTTTGCTTTAATTGCCCTTCTTTGCCCATTTGTACTCGGTGGATGTGCAGGAGAAGTACGACATGACGGATCAAAGACTTATACGCTAGGTCAGAATGAAAACGTTACTTCATCGTATGCCTCACAGGGGGATGCGCAGACAAAGACTTACTCCAGTCAACAGGATGGTGTGACGTACACCGTTGGCAAGTATGATGGCGCGACAGCGCATTACACTATCCGCCCGGGAGAACTCCCCCCACCTCAGTTTAAAAATGTACAACACGAAGCCTCTTCGGTTCCAGTGCAGTCGCAGCAAGTTGAAGATGAAAAAGAGGATGTGCGCATCGTTTTGGAACTTTCAGATGTTCTTTTTGACTTTGATAAATGGATCATTAAAGACCCCTATTACATCGATTTGGATCGGTGGGCTGACTATTTATTGAACAATCCGCAGGTTATGGCAGAAATTCAAGGGCATACCGATAGCACGGGGCCTGCAGCTTACAATCAGACGCTGTCGCTCAAACGAGCTAAGACTGTTATCAATTATTTGCGTGGCAAAGGTGTTGCGGCCAACAGATTGACAGTGAAGGGCTTTGGTGAAAGCAGGCCGAAGGTCTCCAACAGCAGCAAAGAAGGTCAGCAGAAAAATCGGCGTGTGGAGATGCACTACTAGTTGCTAATCTGCACTAAGGATGACAGGTGCTTCCATTGCTAATGAATCGACATCAGGCAAAATTGCTTCTTGTGGGAGAAGAAAGTGATTTTGTTCGGCGGTTAAAAAAAGATCTGCTGGGAAATGGTTTTTTTGTCCGGGAGACGCTTTTAGATCGCCAGGCTGATGGGCTGTCCGAAACCCTGCGTGTTGATGCTGTTGTTCTTTACTCCTGCCAAAAACATCATCTCGATGCTATTTCCATTGTTGAACGAATCAGATCTTCCAATCGTAACATTCCAATATTTTTTGTCGCCCGCTATGGTTCAGAGAAAAAGGCTGTGGCTGCCTTACGAGCTGGCGTGACAGATTACTATTCTGATCTGCACAGCACTGATGAGCTGGTACGGTCGCTTAGGCATCATCTCCATGATTTAGTATCTGCTTTTAAGCTATCTGCAAAACAGGAGAGAGAGGTTCAGGATTCATCCATGCCGGAACTATTGGGAGTGAGCCCTGAAATTAAGGAAATACGCTCTTATCTCAAAAAAGTAGCCACCATGAATAGTACTGTGCTTATCACGGGGGAAACAGGGACGGGCAAGGAGTTAGCTGCTGATTTTATCCATTGGTACAGCGAGCGTCGCAAAAAACCTATTGTACGGATAAATTCTTCAGCCATGCCCGAGCAACTGGTGGAAAGTGAGCTTTTTGGCTATGAAAAAGGGGCGTTTACTGGTGCTCATTTTGCAAAACCCGGCAAATTTGAGCAGGCCGATAAGGGGGTACTTTTTCTCGATGAAATCGGTGAGATGTCTCCTGCTGCTCAGGCAAAAATTCTCCGGATTCTGGAAAGTAAAAGTGTTTATCGGCTGGGGGGGAAGAGTGAGATTTCCGTTAATGTTAGAGTTATTGCTGCCACCAATCAAGACCTTGAGGAGCAGATTGACGAGGGAAAGTTTAGGAAAGATCTGTTTTTCAGGTTGAATGTAGCTCGCCTGCATTTGCCCCCTCTGCGGGACAGGAGAGAGGATATTCCTGTATTATTGCATAAGTTTATGCATGAATTTAATCAGGATTTTGACCTCAATGTTACCGGTTTTTCAGAGAAATCATGGTTCTGTCTGTTAAAATATGATTGGCCTGGCAATATACGTGAACTGAGAAATGTTTTGGAATCAACCTATATCAGTGCTCCTTCTTCAACCATCACGTTTCAGGATTTACCAAAGTTGTATCAGAAAAAATTTCGTAGTACCTCCTTTAGTCCCAAAAGTGAGCGAGATCAGGTTCTTTCCGCTCTTTTTGCCACTAATTGGAATAAAAGCCGTGCTGCTCAGGAACTCAATTGGTCTCGTATGACCCTGTATCGGAAGATTGCCAAACATCAGATTGTTCAGAATCGTAGTATCCGTACTCCCATTTGCTAGCCAGCAGTATATTTCATAACATTTCCCCCTTTCCCTATGTCAGTTGTATGTGTTGTCCCAAAAGTGTCACAACGCCTGTGACATATTTCTGTTACACTTCTTGAAACAGGATCAATATACCTAACCTTTTATGTAATTCGCATGTTTGGTCCTTTCTCTTTTCTCCACGTCTATTTGTAGACTGTATTTCTCTGTTACAGGGTACGCTGTTTATGCGTATCATGTCGTTGATTTGTCTCTTTATATCTCATTGTAATTACGTTTTATATTTGGTTTGTCATCTGGTGGTATGAAATTTGAATACACAATAGGCCTAAGAGAAATGAACACCTTTTCACACAAGTCCATATTCGCTGAGAGGCCTCAGTTTCCAAACGTAAAATAGAGGATTTTTAAGGAATGAAAACTAACTTCGAAGACTCACTCAAACACGTATTGTGCCATGAAGGCGGGTGGGCAGATCATCCGCGTGATCCCGGCGGTGCAACCATGAAAGGGATAACTCTTGCCACCTATAGGCGCCATTTTGGTGAGGAGAGGGGAAAGGATGACCTGCGTGCTATCTCCGATGAAGAATTGTCCAAAATATATGATTCTGGGTATTGGAGTAAATGTCGTTGTGATGAGCTTCCTGCGGGTATTGATTACGTTGTCTTTGATGCTGCAGTGAATTCCGGGCCGGGTCGGGGAGTTAAATGGCTGCAGGCAGCAGTTGGAGCCAAACAAGATGGGGGATGGGGCCAAAAACGCTTGCGAAAGTTAAAGAACATGACTTCTTGGACATTCTCCACCATATGTGTGACCATCGCCTGGCTTTCCTGCGGGGCCTGTCCCATTGGCCTGATTTTGGAAAGGGGTGGTCTCGTCGTGTTGAAAAAGTGCGCGTCACCGCTATAGAAATGGGCAAGGGGGAAAGCCAGCCCATTCCGGAAATCACGCCATCTGTGGATTATGAAATTGTTCGCCATGGTTCCAGCGGAGAGTGGGGAAGCAGACTTCAGGAAGCACTTAAAATTCATGTGGATGGAAAATTCGGTAACGATACCGAAGGGGTACTGATAGAATGGCAGCGAGAAAAGGGGCTGGCTCCTGATGGTATTGCCGGTCGCGTTACCTGGCAGGCACTGGGCCTGATTGCCTGATTGTAGTAAAAATATGAACGCTAATATTATATTTTGTTGATATGTCGGTTTATTTTATGGATTGTTCAACTTTAATACAAGTGTAACCTTCCGCAGTGACAAGGTTATAATATATACAAGATGTAATGTAGTTTATACTTTAAACATTGATAATGAGAGGAACTTTTATTGCTTGAAAAACCACTGCAATTTATTGAAACAACACTCAATAACTATCTACGTCTACGTAATCGCACCACTGGCAATGACACCTTGCTGGAGCTGACCGATGTAGTGGATGAATAAGCTTTGATTGCGGTTTTTCTTAAATGGTTGGAACGGCCAATGGTAATCTCTCCCTTACCAAAAATAGGATAGCTAAAATAGAGAGGGGCACAACAGTAAAATGGTGATTACAGTACAATTGCTTTTCTCATAAAAGAAAACCCGTCAAACATGGATACATCAACCAGAGGTTTGGCGGGTGTGCATTATTTCAAATGTACTTTAATTGAAGAGGATGCCTCTTTATCCATACAGGTTTTCTAGCCATCTAATCGCTTCGGATTCGTTTACCTTGCCAAGATACCGTTGAGTTGTAGACAGATCAGCATGGCGAAGGATTACCTTGCTGATAATTTCAATTGGAACTCCTGACCTGGAAGCATAGGTTGCAGCGTGACGTCGCAAATCATGGGGACGGAGTACAACGCCAACCAGCTTTCCAGCATTCTTCACCATCTTCCATGCTGTGTTGTATGAGATCGGGAAGATGTTTTTTGGTAATTTGATCTCTTTGTCTTTAACATAGATTTTTAATCGATCCTGCAGTTTTCTGGGGATATATACTGCCTCACTTTCTTTTCCACTTTTTGGATCTAGAATGATTAGCTTTCGATCGTCAATATCCGCAGGAGTGAGCTTTAGAACTTCCCCTATACGCATACCGCCGCGAGCCATCAACTCAAGAATAAGACGTTTTCAGGCATTCATCGTACGGAAAATGATCTCATCCACGGTTTCTTTATCAATAATCTTCCACTGAATAATTTGTGGTCTCCGATAAATTTTCTTAAAGATGACTGAAGTACAAGGGTTTAAGAGGTGTGGTTGTGAGGAAACAATGAAGAAATTGTAGAAAGCAGAAAGAACTTTTCCTGTGTTTTGAAATGTATATTGCTAAATATGTGTGAAAATACGGGGTAAAATTTGAACGGTAACAACATTTGAGTCGTTTGATTTGTTGTGGATGTTCACAAATAAAGCATCAGTTTAATAGCATTCTTCACGTTTTATGCACCAGTTTGTTGACCATAATCACGAAATAGTGTATCAGTTTGTGCATGAAACGTGATATTTATAACAAATTGATTGCTTGGAAAGAACATCCCAGACGAAAACCCCTTGTATTGAAAGGAGCCCGACAGGTCGGAAAAACTTATATTCTGCAACACTTCGGTAAAGAGGAATATGAGGATGTGGCCTATTTCAATTTTGAAGAGGATCCTGATCTGCACGACTTTTTTACCGGACGTTTGGCCCCCGAAAAAATTATCAAAACCCTATCCATTTACCGTGAAAAAAAGATCAGTGTCAAACAAACATTGATTATCTTTGATGAGGTACAAAACTCCCCCGAGACACTCACAAGCTTGAAGTATTTTTGTGAAAAAGCGCAGGAGTATCATATTGTTGCAGCAGGTTCTTTGTTGGGAGTAAAGATTGGCCAGTCTGCTCCGTTCCCAGTAGGAAAAGTTAATTTTCTTGATCTTTATCCTATGACTTTTGCCGAATTTCTTGATGCTGTAGATAAACGACAATTACGGGGATTGCTCGAAGAGAGTAATTTTGAACCTATTGCAATAGCATTTCACACAGAACTTATAGATCTTTTGAAAATGTATTATTTTATTGGTGGAATGCCTGAGGCAATTAGTCAATATGTTCAAAATCAGGATTTACATATGGTTCGCCAAATCCAGGAAGAAATATTGGAAGCATATAGTATTGATTTTTCAAAATATACTACAAAAACTGAAGCCATTAGGATTGCAGCCACCTGGGGGAGTATCCCGACACAACTTGCTCGGGAAAATAAAAAATTCACCTATGCCGAGGTTGCCAAAAATGCCAGAGCAAGAG
>JAOZLI010000137.1 GCA_029934915.1 Desulfocapsa sp.
ATGGAGTTGAGTCTCCTCCTGGGAATTCTGGAAAATATAAATGAAGCCCTGGTCACAATAGACCAGGAATCCACCGTCCATTTTTTCAATAAGGCTGCAGAGGATATTTTTGGCTACCAACGTTCAGAGGTTATAGGGCGTAATCTCTCAGAAATATTAGCTCCCAGGTGTAGAGAAGAACATAACCATGCAGTTAAACGCTTTGTTAAAAGCGGCAAAGCGACCCTGATCGGCCACGAGATGGAATTTAATGCCATGCGTAAAAATGGGTCGACCTTTCCAGCCTCAATTTCCTTTTCCATGACTAAAGTTGGCAAAGATATGTTTTTCACCGGGATTGTCCGGGACACGACAGAGACTAAAACCTTACAGGAAAATCTAATTCGTTCAGAGCGACTTGCCGCTTTGGGCCAGACAGTTGCTGAAATAACCCATGAAATAAGAAATCCCCTTATGCTGATTGGTGGCTTTGCCAGGCAGCTCATCAAGTCGGTTTCTGGAAAAAAAGATCAGGAAAAACTGTCTATTATTGCGGGGGAGATTGTAAGGCTTGAAAACATGCTCACCGATGTGAAATCGCTATATACTCCCTGGAGCCTGGTGATCGAACAATTTGACGTTCACGATCTTCTTGAAGAGATCCATCATTTAGTTTCCACCTCTAACGTAGATAAAAAATTTACTGTGCACCTTAAGACCCGGGAAAAGGGTCCCGTCATCGAGGGCGACAGAGAAAAGTTGAAACAGGTTGTGTTAAATATCATGAAGAACAGCATTGAGGCGCTGCCCGATGGCGGAGTAATGTCATTGGAAATGGAGGAACGGGGCGATTCTATTGAGATAACCGTAAAAGACCAGGGGCATGGTATTCCTAAAGAATTACAGGAGAAAATATTTAATCCTTACTTTACTACTAAAAAGGGCGGAACCGGGCTTGGCCTGTGCGTCTCCCGAAGAATTGTTGAAGACCATAAAGGCAGCTCTCTTACCATTGAAAGTGAAGAGGGAAAAGGCACAACAGTCACAATATCTTTAGCCTGTAAACTTCCCGGCTGAGAATTTTTTGGCTTTTGACGATGCTGTCTGTTATCCAGAACAACAGTTTATTCTTCCTGTTTAATATTAAAGCGTTCTTTTATTTTAGCATAGGAAACAAGGGTTTCTCTTCGTTCAGAAGGTGTGAGGAAAGATTCGAGTTTAGTCCTCAGGATCACGGGGTTTACCTCGGAATCGATAGCAATGACACCTTCCATAATAATTTTTTGCAGGAGAAGCTCCTGATTGGTACGTTCACGTACAAAAGCTGCGAAGGGAAGGAAGAAAAAATTTGCTAAAACGATGCCATACAGTGTTGAGGTCAGAGCTATGGGGATGGCGCTTAGTATTGTAGACGTATCGCCTATCCCACCAAGCATAGAGATTAGCCCCACAACCGATCCTGTTATACCAAATGCTGGAAAAAAATCAGCGATGGTGCGTAAAATTCGTTCGGAATCTTCACGCCGCATTTTAAAAAAGTAGATCTCAGTATTGAGAATTTCACGGGTTTGATCCGGTGCGTAACCATCAACAAGGCAACCAAGCGCACGGCGCAGAAAAAGAATAGATGTTTCATTTTCCTCATCCTGTAAAGAGAGAATACCCTTCATCCGTGATTTAATGGAGAGATCTATCAGAATCTGTATGATTTCAGTCTCTTTCTTGATCTTTCCTCGGTAGGAACACCGCAAAACTTTAAAGACGATTGCCAGCTGTTCCGTTTTGAAACTGAGAAGTGCAGCACCAAAGGTTCCCCCGAAGACGATAAGAAGCCCTGAAAAATTAAAATAGAGGGAAAGGTTTCCGTTAATAATAAAACCGAAACAGAAGAGAGCAATACAGGCAATGAGCCCGAGTATGTTTTTGTATTTCATAATAAAATCATCATAAGAGATTGTCGGATGTTGCCTTTACAGCAGGTGCCGGGCGTTTGGATATTATAATTTCAACCCGTCTGTTTGCTGCGCGGTTAGTTGTGTTGATATTGGGTTTTATCGGGCGATGTGAACCGTATCCGGAAACAACAAATTGCTGTGGATTCATGGCAGTTGAATCAATTAAAAATCGGGTAACAGTGCTGGCCCTGACCACAGACAGTTCCCAGTTGGAGGCAAATTTTGCAGAGTGCATGGGGCTGTTATCTGTGTGGCCAATCACGCTTATCATATAGGGTGTGCGTTTAACAACTACTGCTATTTTCAGTAATGATTGTTTGGCAAGGGGAGAGAGTTCTGCCTGGCCAATACTGAAAAGCAAATCACCCGTAAGGATGATGCGCATGGTTTTATCTGGAACCACTTCAATGGAAGCAAACTTTTCAAGGTTGTTCTCATCCAGTGTTTGTTTACTTATGTCGTAAATTTCACTAAAAATATCAGTTGGTTTTTCTTCCTTTGCAGGTTCTGCGTCAACAATAATCGGATCCGGCTCAATGACATCAGGTTCAGGGGCTGTGGGAGGAAGAATTTTCGGTGCAGGGGTTATTTTTTCAGTAACTGCGATTGGTTGCACCACCGGTTCTATATCTGGTTCTATTGCTGCTAGTTTGGGCTCCAGTTCCAGTGCTTCTCTTTTTTGTTCTGGAGAAGAGCTGACCTTATCACGAAAAACCTCGTCAATATTCACCTCATCCAGTTCTACTTGGCTCACCTTAAAAACAGTGCCGCTGGCAATCAAAGGGGCGGTTTGGGTAAGGGGGACAATGGGTACGATGAGATCTTGGTCTCCTTCAATATCGATTGCATCTGTGGTGCTGCCGCCTATCACTTCAGGAGTATTACTCACCAGGAAATCTTTATGTGTAGCCTGATAAACGAACATGGAAAGAAAAAGCACAAACATGGTCATCATCAGATCGGACCAGGCAATGGACCAGTGGGTAGGCTTTGGCAGCCGTGAGCGGTAAAAGGAATCTTCGACAATAAAGGTATTCTCTTGCAGTTGTTGAATAACAAGCGGGTGTACGTAAGATGACCCGGAATCCGCGGGAGGATCCGATGATTCCTGTGGAGGAGAATTGTTTGAGGATTTTGTCTGCTCTGTCATAACATATGTTGTTACGTTGTCTTATTTCTGAATGAACCAGTCTCTATTATTATTGTATCGGAATGTTAGTGAATTTTCAAAAGGTTGTTTTTAATTTAGATGAAAAAAAGCTTGTCGAATAGGGTGTTCCCCTTTGTAGTAGTTACGCTACAACCCTGTAATTCTGGTACGAACACAGCGCACACGGTGACCTTCAGTTTTTTTTCTCCAGATATCGTCTCCATTACCGAAGAAAATACTCCATGCACTATCCTGAGCGTCATTGGCGACGGTGGTAGCTGACCAGTAACTTGATGACTGACAAGGAATGGTTGGGGTAATGGCAGGATAATATCTGTTATAATCAACCAGTGATTTTAACTCGCGAATATCGGGTAATCGCCAATCGGTTTTACTGCCAAGAGATAGAGTTTCGCAGTAGTCAAGTGCATTTTGCCAGGTTTGAAGTGTGTCGCTGGTGTCTTTCTGCCATTCCAGGCTGGTTGCCTGGGCAATTACCGTGCTCTTTTTGTCGATATAGGCGTGTGTGATATGGGCAGGCTGAGTGGCACGGACGCATCGGACATAATAATTGTTGCTTTTGTGTACCCAGTGGTCAGCACCGTCCATACAAAAGACACTCCATGCGTATGCCGGATTATCTGTGTGAGGGGTGGCTGACCAGTAAAACGAGCTTTGGCAAGTAAAGGTCTGTTGAATAGCAGGATAGAATTTGTCGTAATCTACGATGGATTCCAGTTCAGATTTGGTGGGTAGGTGCCAGTCGGTCAGATCTGCAAAGACAAGCTCGCTGCAGTAGGAAATAGCGTCCTGCCATGGACGCTGTATATCCTCATTGGGAATAATCCACATTAAACCATTCTCATGGTAGGTAGATGGTAAAGGCGTGGAGTCCGTGGGCCAGACGGCAACTGGTGTAAGTAATAACGCAACCAGCAGTAATGCATAACGCGAAATAATTTCCTTTCTTTGCACAGTTCTGTTCACCCTTTTCCGTTGAATGCTGTTGACTCTGTCAGTTATTTCTCTTCTCTTTTAAGAGGAGAAATTAGATACGGGGGCGTGCAGAGAGTCAACGATAGCCTTATTATGCCATCGTCAACTCAAGAAGGTAAAGGAGAAATTTCGTCTGGGAGACTAACCGTGCAGTTTTTCAGGTGTCATTAAATTCTTTTCCATATGACGTAGTTCTTCAATTCCCGATATAACTATCTTTGGATCTGGAGTAAGTTTTTTTATGGGAAGCTTGTCTTCGTAGTCCATATTGGAAAGAATATGTTTAATGCAATTGATACGGGCAAGTTTTTTGTTGTCGGATCGAATGACTGTCCAGGGTGCCATGGTACGGTTGGTCTCAGAGAGCATCTGGAATTTTCGAACGGCATATTCGTTCCAGTATTTTTGGGCCAGATTATCCACTGGTGAGAGTTTGTACTGTTTTAATGGATCCGTTTTTCTCGCATCAAAACGTTCTTTTTGTACATTCTTTGAAACTGAAAAATAAAATTTAAAAAGGGTGATACCGTCTTTTACAAGGAGTTCTTCAAGCATGGGGACGTCTTTTAAAAAACGTTTGTTTTGCTCGTCAGAACAAAATCCCATAACCGGTTCTACCATGGCCCGATTATACCAGCTGCGGTCAAAGATGGTGAATTCACCTGCCGTTGGAAGGTGTGATGTGTAGCGTTGGAAATACCATTGGCTGAGTTCAGTCTCGTTGGGTTTGGCAAGCGCTACAACATTATATCTTCTGGGGTTGAGGTGAGCAATGATGCGCTTGATTGTTCCACCTTTCCCAGCGGCATCCCGCCCTTCAAAAATGGCCAAAACCCGTTTCCCGCTGGCTTGCATGGATTGCTGCATTTTCATCAGTTCGATCTGCAGGAGACGAAGGTCTTCTTCATATTGAAGATGCCATTTTTTTATCATGACCGCCTGACGATTTTTGCTTTCCTTTGCATCAATATTTCTGATTGCTGTTCCTTCTGCCAGTTTGATTTTCTTCTGTTTGTCCTGTTTTTTATTGCTCATGGCGACACCTTTTTTGTTGTTTTGATATTCTTGATGGATTCGTAAAAAACTACTCTACCATGAAGCGCATGAAGGGCATGAAGAAAAGAATGACGCGAATCAGTCTTTTACTTCATGTTCTTCATGCTCTTCATGGTGGTTATTATTTATTACGAGCTACGTGCTCTTGAGGGGAGGATCAGTTTTATCCCACAAAGCTTCCGAGTTTAATACGCTGGGCATCCATGTTTTCTTTTTCACGGGATCCAGAAATAACAACCTTAGGATCCGGTACAAAGTCAAGGGTATCATTTCCTCTGTCATAGGGAACTGCATTCAGAATGATTCGCATGGCATTCAAGCGGGCTTCATGTTTGTTGTTTGATCGAATGATGGTCCAGGGAGCTATGTTAGTGTGAGTTTTCTTTAACATTTCATATTTCTGGTTTGTGAAATCGTCCCAGCGGTCCTGGGCCTGAACGTCAATTTCCGAGAGCTTCCATTGTCGTAAGGGGTCTGTTTTTCGCCTTTTAAAACGTTTGGCCTGCTCTTCCTTGGTCACCGAGAAGTATAATTTTACCAGGATTGTACCCTGGCGAACCAGATCTTTTTCAAAGCCAACGACTCCGCGCATAAAATTCTTATATTCTTCAGGCGTGCAAAATCCAAAAACAGGTTCCACCACAGCACGGTTGTACCAGCTTCTATCAAAGAGGACGACTTCCCCACCACGAGGGAGCTGGGCAATATATTTCTGGAAAAACCATTGGGATTTTTCATTTTCACTTGGTTTTGCCATAGCCACAACCCGATAATGTTTTTCGTTCATATATCGGGTGACCCGGCGGATAGTTCCACCTTTCCCTGCTGCATCACGACCCTCAAATAAAATAATCATCTTGCTATTATTGCGTTCGAGGCATTTCTGCATTCTGATCAGTTCGGCCTGGTAGGGTTTGAGAGTCTCTTCCCTGTGGTAGCGACGGATTGCTTTCTTCTGGTACTTGCTCAGAGATTGGCAGCTTTGTTTCATTTCCACATATTCGCCAAGCAGGTCTTTGAGGATAACACCTTTCCTTTTAAAACGGATTATTTTGGGATTTTTTGCTTTTGGGAGTTTAATTTTTGCTTTTTTGGGTTCAGGCTTTGCCTGTTGTTTGCTTTTTTCAGCAGCTTTCATAGGTTTATTGGCTATCTTGGGGGCTTCTGTGGCCTTGGTTTCAGCTGCTGCTTTTTCAGCTTTAGCAGGTGCTTTTTTGACTGTCATACTCCTTTCCTCCAGAAATGTTTTATTTTTATATGGTAATAAGTATCGTCTGAAATCATAATTAAGTCAATGCGGTAAAAACACGGTAAATATACGTAGTATAATACTGTATTGCTGTAAGGGCAGGGGACTCGTTCATTGAGAACTAAAGTTGTTCATCAGGTAAGTTCGAAGGCTGATCTTCTTCTTATTAATTCCCAGTTTTTTTCGTAGATTATTTCGGTAGGTTTCAACTGTGCGCAGGCCAATATGGAGAATACCTGCAATATCTTTACTCGTTTTCCCCTGTCGAACGAGATCAATAAGCAGGCTTTCCCGTGGCGAAAGCTTCAATATGATCTTTCTGGCTTCAGGCGAGAACTGATGGGTTATTGAATCAATATGCGCCGCAATAATACGTACGGTTTCAGCCTGTTTTTCATTAAGAGGAGACTGCAGAAGCAGGTTAAGATAGGGATTAACAAGTTCCTGTAATTTGATGGATATTTGCTCTTCCACGCTTGCTTTTGTTCTGGTGTGTTGATCAAGCATTACCTTGAGTGCAATATTGCCATCTTCAGCCTCTTTCTTTTTCTGTTCAAGTTCAAGCACAGCTTTTTTTTGTTTGGTAATATCCTGAGAGATTAATCCGAAACCTGTCTTGTGGGTATCAAGGTTACGGATGGAAAAAAGGGTTGTTGCAAGATAGCGGGACATTCCATTTATCTGCTGCTGCATGACAAATTCGTATCGTCCTTTTTTATCTGCCATTCGTACAGCTTTTGTAAATTGTTTGCGGTTTTCACTACTGGTATAAAGCAAAGATGCATTGTTCCCAATTACAGTATCGCCGTTACATTCATAGAGTTTTGCTGCCGCCTGGTTGTGGATAAGGACTGTTAAATCAAGATCCATAATGGAAATGGCCATATCACCGGTGGATTGCAGCATACTGTCAAGAATGGCTTTTT
>JAOZLI010000011.1 GCA_029934915.1 Desulfocapsa sp.
AAATGCCTCGATTTTGAACAAAATGTCTATTCTCGGACAATCTCCTAGTGGATACTGGAACAAATGTGAATTTGATTCATGTTTCTTAAATCTGCCTCATTAGATAGTAAAACGTTTTACCAGAATTTTCAAATCTTCAGAAAGGGCGCCTAGTTCCTTAGCACTTACAGATAGTTCTTTACCTGAGTTGTATATTTCCCCTGATTCTGAATTGACTTCGGCAATATCACTGGCAACCTCACCAGCAACAGTAGAACTCTGTGCAACATTCTCTGTGACTTCCAAAATACCTTCTGATGCCTGGCTGACATTCACAGCAATTTCCTGGGTGGTGGCATCCTGTTCCTCAAGTGCCACAGCAATTCCAGCGACTATTCCATTTACTTCATTTACAATCTTAGAGATATTGGTGATTTCGGTTACTGTTAATGCAGTTGTTGATTGAATCGTTTCAATTTTACCACGAATATCACTTGTAGCATCAGCTGTTTGTTTGGCAAGATCTTTAATTTCGTTAGCAACTACGGCAAAACCCTTACCAGCTTCTCCTGCGCGGGCCGCCTCAATGGTAGCATTTAATGCCAGTAGATTAGTCTGTTCTGAAATTTCGGTGATGGATTCTGTTACTTTACCAATATCATCGGCGGCGCTGCCAAGCTCATTCACTCGATCCGATGCTTTTTTCGACTGCTCTACCGCATTTTCTGTTATATTTCTGGCATTCTCTGTATCACTTGAAATCTTGCCAATACTAGCTGTTACTTCCTGAACGGCATCTGCCATGATAGATACGTTGGTGGCTGTTTCTTCAACTGCTGCCGCGACAGAGCTCATATTAACGCTCATTTCCTCCGCTGCTGCTGCTACTGAATATGATCGATCAGAAACGCTTTTTGTGCCCTCTGTGACTTTTTCTGCAACTCCAAGCAGCTGCACTGAAGTTGAGCTCAAGGCCCCTGAATTATTACTGACCTTCCCTATAACATCATGTAATTTGCTCGCCATACCATCCAGGCTTTTCCCGATACGACCGAGTTCATCATTGCCTTCTATTCCAGACACTGTTGTCAAATCGCCATTGCCTAATACTTCAGCAAAGTCATCTGTTTTTTGTATACGTTTCAGAATCGAATTAATCAATAGATAAGCAAAAACTGCAAAGACAGCACCTATTATACTAAAAAATAACTGTATCCTGATCAGGTAAGCCACACCTTTTTCAGCTTGTTTCTGCATCATCCCAACTGCTTTATTCATCTCCTTTAAAATTTTTACATTGTCTTTGTGGAGAATGTCCAGTTCTGTTTTTGTATACGTTCCAGAGAGGACCTTTTCCACCACTGGTATAAATCCAGCCCACATCTTATCGACCTTATTCAATTGACTCAGTGCTGGTTCTGTGGCAGTAGGGCATTCACGGAATTTTGTGTTATTCAGATCAAGTGACAGTGGCGCCTGGCCTGAATTTTTTAGCGCCTTCAGGGTCATCTCAAAAATGCGAATAGTTGCCCTGACCTTAGCCGCAGAAGCTTCATCTGGGCTACCCTGTTTGTCTGAAACATACATAAAATGATGCACTTCCTTTCCTAATTTCTGGGTAAGCATTCGCTGTCTTCCAGCAAGATTAATAACCAAACCATCATTTTTTTGAGTTTTGCTCACATACAGGGTGGCAAAAAAGATCATAAAAATAATGGTTACAAAGGAGAGAATAATAAATTTTAGTTTCAGATTTATGCTCATGCTAAAGCCCTCGATAAATAACATATACTTGCAGTTAAGGAACGGGGACGAAATAACTTCCCCATGTAGGCGCTCAGATTTAGGTCAGTTTTGATCGGTCTGATTGAAGGAAACCGCAGGCGTAGCTGGCTACGTTGAGGATTTCGTGATTGAAGAACGATTAAAAATGGCCTGAAGATGAGATGTATAGATGGGGAAGTTATTTCGTCCCCGTTCCTAGGCATTCATCCACAATGGAAAAATGCTATTATTTAAGTATGCCCAGCAAAAGGAAGCATTGTCAACAGGAAACAAATAACGATAAATATAAGGCAAGATTCATGTTTGAGCATGTAAGCAAAAAACAGATACACTAAGAATGGAGAAATGCAGAAAAAAGGGGGGAGGATCCCTGTTGCCAAGAATTTGCAACAGGGATTTGACTGGGAGCCAACTACCAACGAGAACAGATTAGCTTGGCTTCCCGCAGCATTTCTTATATTTCTTGCCAGAGCCGCAGGGGCACGGTGCGTTACGTCCAACTTTTGCACTTTCACGTGTTGCTGGCTTTTGAACTGGTGCGTCTTCTCCAGCTGCACCTTGATTCATTTTGGCCTGTTCCTGCTGTTCCTGCATGCGTCTGCGACGTTCCTCCTCCAGACGCTCAACATCATCCTGCTGCACAACACGCACCCGCATCAAGGTGCTTATTGTCTCATGTTTAACGGTCTCTATCATATTTATAAAGAGATTATAGCCCTCTTTTTTGTACTCATCCAAAGGGTTTTTCTGACCATACCCACGTAGACCAATGCCCTGTTTAAGATGATCCATGGACAGGAGATGATCTTTCCAGTGGGTATCAACGGTTTGCAGAAGGATTACACGCTCAAGATGACGCTGGGTCTCTTCGCCGTTTTCCTGCTCTTGTATTTTGTACTGTTCCTGAACATAGTTGCCGATTTTTTCACGGAAGGAGTCAGTATTCATCCCTGCCTTATCGTCATTGTTCCAATTTGGGTCGATATGAAAAAGTTCCATCATCTGCTCTTCAAATCCATCCCAGTTCCAATCTTCAGAAGTAAGTCGGCCATTAGCAAATGCAGCTACAACAGACTCAACCTGATCAGCAGTCATATCCTGAATAACATTGGTTAAATCATCACCACCCAATACTTCCCGACGCTGACGATAGATCACTTCACGCTGCTTATTCATAACATCATCATATTCTAGAAGATGTTTACGAATATCAAAGTTATGACCTTCGACCTTACGTTGAGCATTCTCGATGGCTTTGGAGATCATGTTGTGTTCAATGGGTTCATCTTCCTCCATACCAAGCTTATCCATAATTCCGGAAATTCGACCTGAACCAAAAATTCGAAGCAGATCATCTTCCAGAGAAAGGAAAAACCTTGAAGAACCAGGATCACCCTGTCGACCTGACCGACCACGAAGCTGATTGTCAATACGCCGAGACTCATGACGTGATGTCCCGAGAATATGCAAACCGCCCACTTCTATTGATTCATCGCTTAGTTTAATATCCGTTCCACGTCCAGCCATATTGGTGGCAATAGTCACCTTGCCATATTGTCCGGCGTGGGCAATAATTTCAGCCTCCCTATCATGCTGTTTTGCGTTCAGAACCTCATGTGGAACTTTAACTTTCTTGAGCATGTCGGAGATTTTCTCAGAGACATCGATGGAGATGGTTCCCACAAGTACCGGCTGACCATTTTTGTACAATTCCTCAATTTCACGAACCACAGCACGATCTTTAGCAGCGACATTCTTGTAGATAACATCAGCAAAATCCTTCCGCACCATGGGCATATTGGTCGGCATGATTACAACATCAAGATCGTAAATCTTTTTAAACTCAGCAGCCTCGGTATCAGCGGTACCGGTCATGCCGGAGAGTTTATCGTACATACGGAAATAATTCTGGAAGGTAATTGAAGCAAGAGTCTGATTCTCCTTCTCAATTTTCACATGTTCCTTGGCCTCAAGTGCCTGATGCAAGCCGTCACTATACCGACGCCCTTCCATGGTACGTCCTGTAAATTCATCAACAATAACAACTTCACCATTTTGGACGATATAATCAACATCTCGCTCAAAAAGCGTATGAGCCTTCAGAGCTTGATTTAGATGGTGCAGATCTTCAATGGCTTCGGGTTCATAGAGATTTTCCACATTAAGCAACTCTTCACCAAGTGCGATTCCTTCCTCGGTGAGGGCAACCTGCTTTGATTTTTCATCAACTTCGTAATGATCTTCAACTTTAAAAGCATCCATGATAGTATCCACACTCATGTACTTCTCGGTGGAGATATCGGCAGGGCCGGAAATAATCAACGGGGTTCTGGCTTCATCGATAAGAATCGAGTCAACTTCATCGACGATGGCATAGTTAAACCCTCGCTGACAAAAATCACTCTGCTCAAATTTCATATTATCACGAAGATAATCAAAGCCGAATTCGTTGTTTGTTCCATAGGTAACATCGGCATTATAGGCTTCACGGCGTTCAGCATCATCCATATTATGGATGATTTTCCCAACATTCATTCCAAGAAAATTGTACACCTGCCCCATCCAGTCTGCATCACGGGCGGCGAGGTAATCATTAACGGTCACCAGATGAACACCCTTGCTTGCGAGTGCGTTCAGATAGACAGGAAGCGTTGAGGTGAGGGTCTTTCCTTCACCGGTTTTCATCTCGGCAATTCTTCCCTGATGGAGAATCACACCACCCACTATCTGTACATCATAGTGACGTTCACCCAGAACCCGTTTGCCAGCCTCACGCATAGTGGCAAAGGCTTCGGGTAGAAGCTGGTCAAGGGATTCTCCCTTTTCAATACGCTCACGAAACTCTACTGTTCTGGCAGCAAGAGCTGCATCATCGAGGGGCGTAACCGTGTCTTCCAGTTCATTCACTCTGTTTACAAAAGGTTTGATTAGTTTCAGTACTCGATCATTCTTACTTCCAAAAACCTTTGTCAGTGCTTTTCCTATCATATTAGTATGTCACTCTATTAATTGTATGAAAGTTAATCCCCGTCAGGGATGAAAAATAAATAACTTCTAAGGTACTAAAAACTGTTTTGACCATGAAGGTCATACTGCAGAGCCTCTTCATCACAATCTGGAAACTTTGGGCAATTGATACAATCACTCCATATTTTATGAGGCAGATCACCTTTATCAACGTCGTGAAAGCCCTGCTTTCTGAAAAAATCAGCTTGGTACGTCAGGGTGAACACCCTTCCGATCTCAAACTGAGCAGCTTCTTGTAAACACGCACGTACAAGTTTTGCTCCCACCTGTTTACCCTGTACTTCTTCTGATACGGCAAGGGAGCGAATCTCAGCCAGGTCTTCCCATATTATATGCAAAGCACATATACCTACAGGATTGTCGTTCTGATCTACATACACTTTAAAATCACGCAATTGATCGTATAGCGCACTATAAGAACGTCCAAGAAGCAGACCTTCGCCTGCAAAATGATTCAGAAGCGTGTGAATTTTCTTCACATCACCCATTTTGGCATTTCGTATCAAGAGTTATCCTTTGATGATCTTCTTTTTTTTCTCTGCTTCCAGGCGAATCACATTATGAGTCTGTTTTTCCTTATCAATCTTGTGAAATGTTGCTGAAGATTTTGTCTGTTGCACTGGAGGATATATTAGTGACTGACCTGCCCAGACCCCTATTAAAAACATCCAGAGAAAAATACAGAAACAGACAACACCAATTCCTGCTATTCCACTTCTGGTCAGTTGGAATTTGACCTTTTTAACAGGTTTTTTACGTTTTCTTGGCGGCATTAATTTTCTGCATACTCAGAGTTACACGTCACATTGGAAGTAGAAGCGACCAAGGAGGGATGTCTGTGGTAAAAAATCTCCAACTGGCTCGACATTGAACGAAAATACTAATTTTTCAAGGTAGCCTGTAACCTACATCTTTTCAGGAGCAGTCAAACCAAGCATCTCCAGACCATTTTTAAAAACCTGCTGCAAAGCCGTTATCAAACACAGTCTAGCATCCGTTACTGCCTGATCCACATTTTCAGGATCAATAACTTTGTGTTTGTTATAATAACTATGCCAATCTCCTGCAAGTTCCATAAGGAAAAAGATGGATCGGTGTGGTGCCAGGTCAAGAGCAGCTGATTCAACAGCTGCTGGAAATGATGCGATACGTTTGAGGAGTTGCAACTCTTCCGGTTCCTGCAAAAGGGAAAGATCGGCATCTGTTGGAGCCTTAATCTTTATCTCCATGTCTTGAGCACGTCGTAAAATAGAACAAATACGGGCATGCCCATACTGTACATAATATATAGGATTTTCTTTTTCCTGACTAGTGGCAAGATCAAGATCAAAATCAAGCTGACTGTCAGCTTTTCGCATCATAAAATAGAAACGAAGTACATCCTGTCCTACCAGCTCGAGTAACTCATCAACGGTAACAAATGTTGCCTTGCGGGTGGACATTTTCACCTGCTTCCCATCTCTGGTCAGCGTTACAAACTGGTGCAGAACAACTGTTATTTTATCAGAATCATATCCAAGAGCTTTAACTCCAGCAAGCACATCCGGAACAGTGGCAATATGATCGGAACCCAACACATTTACCAGCCAATCAAAATTTCGACGGAATTTTTCACGGTGATAGGCGATATCAGGCAAACGATAGGTTGGCTCACCTGTTTTCTTAATAATTACCCTATCCTGTTCGTGGCCAAATTCTGTGGTTTTAAACCAGGTTGCGTCATCTTTTTCATAAACAAGGCCCTTATCACGAAGTTCTTTAACCACGGAATCGATATGGCCATCATCATAAAGTGTATGTTCATTGAAATAGTTATCAAAAGTTATTCCCATGCTTTTCAGGGTATCGGAAATATCCTTAAAAATTAGCTCCACCGCTTTTTCGGTAAAGGGCAAGACATCGTCATTTTCAACGAGTGAATCACCTTTCTCATCGATAAGAGACTGAGCAATATCTTTTATATATTCACCCTGATAGCCATCTTCTGGAAATTGTGCTTCTTTTCCGAGTAACTCAAGGTACCTGGCCCGGGTCGATTGCCCAAGCACACGCATCTGTCGACCTGCATCGTTGAAATAGTATTCACGGTACACAGAATGTCCAGTTGCCTCAAGAAGCCGTGCAATGGAATCACCTAAAATTGCCTGGCGGCCATGGCCAATACTTAAAGGACCTGTGGGATTTGCGCTGACAAACTCCACCATCACCTTTTTCCCCTTACCCACGGTTGATTTACCAAAATCAGCACCGGCATCAGATACCAGTTGCAGTACATCCTGCCAAACCTTAGGTTTTAAGAAGATATTGACAAAACCGGGTCCTGCAATTTCCAATTTTTCTATAATTTCTTCTTTTTCAAGCCGTTCAATCACAAGAGCTGCAATTTCACGAGGATTTTTTTTCTCTATTCCAGCCATAACCATGGCTATATTTGTGGAATAGTCACCCTGCCCTTCACGTTTGGGCACTTCGACACTGTATTTGTGAGCGGCCTTATCAGACCACACACCTGACTCCACGCCCTCTTGGAAGACGCTATTTATTATTTTTTC
This sequence comes from Desulfocapsa sp., assembly GCA_029934915.1. Taxonomy (GTDB): domain Bacteria; phylum Desulfobacterota; class Desulfobulbia; order Desulfobulbales; family Desulfocapsaceae; genus Desulfocapsa. Next base: position 7,344 of record JAOZLI010000011.1, read on the forward strand.
AAGACGTTGCTGTATCATTCTATGTATTTTCTTTCATTATTATTTCCAAGTAAACAAAGTACCTCATAGGAGATACTACCCATCAATTCGGCTATTTCATCGCCGCTTATCACTTCCTGATCCTGCGTACCCATGAGCACGACTTCGTCACCGGCCTGAACCGATTCAATACCTGTTATATCAACCATGCAGAGATTCATACAGATGCGCCCAATAATAGCGGCACGTTTTCCATGCACAAGAACTTCTCCTCTGTTGGAGAGGCTTCGAGACAGACCATCTTCATAGCCTACAGGCAATATAGCAATTTTTGTTTTTTTTGTGGTGCTGTGAGTATGTCCATAACTCACTCCTGTTCCTGCTGGAACGGCTTTAACCTGTAGGACACGACTTTTAAATGTCATGGCAGGAAGAAGCCTGCTTTCTGTTTCCCGTAATACTCCGGCTTTACCGTCGGGATAATAGCCATATAATCCAATCCCCGAGCGAACCATATCACATGAACTCTCGGGAAAATAGAGAATTCCACCGGAATTTGCAGTATGAGCTACGATTCCAGGGACGTTGTCGACGCAGGTACGTAACGCAGTAAAGCGAAGCAATTGTTCAGAAGTATATGATGAATCAGGTTCATCAGCCCTGGGGAAGTGACTCGCATAACCGCCATACTTGATACCTGGCATTGATTTAATTACAGCTACAAACTCTTCAAACTGTTCTGGGAAAACACCAAGCCTGGTCATGCCGCAGTCCACTTTTACATGAACCTCGATTTCCTTATTTTGTGTTATGGCTTCAGCTGAAAGGATTTCTGCACTTCTTATATCATAAATAACAGGTATCAGATCATGTTCAAAATAGAGTGATACATCATGGGAATCAAAACCTAAAAAAACGAAGATATTTCCCTCAATTCCTTCTTCACGCAAGCATACGCCTTCAAAGGTCTCAGCCACGCCAAAATCACGACATCCCTCGCACTGGAAAACAGCAGCAGCTTCAAACATCCCATGACCGTAAGCATCTGCCTTGACCATGGCAAGGAACCTTGTAGCCGCCGGCACACGTTTTTTCAATACTGTGTAATTGTGTCGAAGAGCAGACCGATTAATTATTATTTTATTAAAGGAGTTACAAGTCATTGGATTGTAGTTGCTTCATCGGAATTGTATGTTATACGATTGAAGTTTTCTTTTTTTCACGCATCCAGGCAAACCAACTCTTTCTTGATGCAAACAATAAGCCCCAGCCGATAGAAACATAAAATAAACCGAGAAATTCTTTTGGCAGTGACGAGTTACGCAGCAAACATCCCATGCTCATCATCAGGGCAACCAATAACCAGGTTTTCCAGGAATAAACACCACCAAGGCATTTACCATTTCCACCACTCACAATGCGAACTATATTTTTTTGGGCAGAACGGTCGAGCATCAAAAGAGCTTTACAGGTGCCAAACAGAATGCCTGGCAGGATAATCCACAATTTACTAATTCCCTGAAGCCAAATGGCTCCACGAAATAACAACAGTGAACCGACACAACTCCAAATGGCAGCAGCAACAAACAAATGTACCGAACGCGATGCTCCTGGTTTCAGTTGTGATATTTTACTGTTCATGGTTGATGTCCCTATCTCCTCTGGACCCTCTTTTTAAATTTAATATTTCACTCAAACCAAAGAGATAAAAAAATTGTCGCAATAACAATTTCACAAAGTGACCTGAAACAAGACAAGCCCATTCCTCCGAGGAGGAATGGGCTTGTAACAACCTAAAATGTAAACAAATTACACTTCAGTTACAGTGATGGCCTCTTCAGGACATACTTCAACGCAGGTCTCACAACCGAGACATTCGTCTTCTTCAACAACCTCAGCTTTACCGTCAACCATCTCATAAACTTGAGCAGGACAAGCGTTTACACATTCTTCATCACCAGCACATTTGTCTTTGTCTACAACTACTTCCCAAGCCATAACAACCTCCTAAAATAAAATAATAAACAAACAGATACAAAAGCGTTTCTGTTTTAATCTCCATCAGCAACAACGCCATCTTGGAACACTCATTTTGTGTAATGATCAGATAATTCAAGCCCTGCTGTTTGTCAAGTTTATTTCACTCTTTCCTTATCAACTTTTTCGCATTCATATTCACATCTGGATATCTTCTCCTGATTACCCAAAAATTCTTATATCACAGCTGTGAAAATCATTAGCTATCAGTCATTTTATCTAGTAGTGTCTGCTCTGGCAAAAAATGTAAATTATGACTCAGGGGGGTACTCAAAAATATTTCCTGTAATCCCTAACCAAGAGAAACAAAAAATGGCAAAAAAGAAAAAACTCTCGAAAAAGAATACCGCCTTGGTTGCAGAAAAAAATGAAGCAGCCATGGTTGAGGGTATCCTTGAAGGAAGTCCTGACGGAATAGGCGTTGTTATCATACGCCTTGAATGCGGATGCAAGAAAATGGCGGCAGTTGGTCTTGATGGCGACGCCGCATCCGAAATAATTATCTATCGAGATCAGGCTGAAAGTATCTGCCACAAATGTAAAGAAGATAACGGCCACTACCTGCGCATAACCGAAGAGTTTATCCATTGGCAAAAGCCAGAACCAAGTGATGCTCAAAAAGAAATAATCAACACTAAGGTTTTTGGTCCCCCACCAATGACAAATTAAGATACTGCCTCAATATCTATGTGATAAATGTTAGGCTTGATTTTTCGGGCACTCACGAGTAGTTTCACACAAGTTAATTTAAATTAAAATAGATCCATCGTTTGGGAGAAATTGTAATGAATTCAAATGGAAAAATCATTTTCGGAGGCTTTATAGCCGTTTCTGCTGTCGTGGTGCTTCTTCTTTTTTCAATGCAGAACAGTGCGCAGTTGAAATTGGACATTGAAGATGTGAAACATACTGTTGCCGAAAAAGAGGCTGCAATTGATGCAATCAACAGTGAGCTGGACACTGCTCAATCTAAAACTAAAACAGCAGAAGTAAAAAATCAGCTCATCCCTGAGTTAAGGAGTAGCCTTGAAACAACAGAACAAGAAAAACTTGTTTATATCCAACAGCTGGACGATTTCCAAGCTGAACTTCAAAAACAGGTAGATATTGCTGCAAAACGATTATCAGAAATTACGTCTTTGCAAAAACAGCAAGAAGATCAGCAGCAACTGCTGACTGAAAAACAGATAGAGCATCAGCAACTGCTGGCTGATAGTAACGAAACAATAACAACTGCTGATCAGCAAAAAACTGAGCTGAATACCGCCCTTATGTCTACATTGGCAGAGCTTGAGCTGCAGAAGCATGCACTTGAGCAAACATTGGATACACTGGGACAAAAGGACCGTGTTATTCAGATTTACAAGGAAAAACTTGATAAGTCTGCTGAAGAGATCATGATGCTTCACACCGTCGATAGCAGTGAACAGCTTAATCTTAAATTAGTTCTTGACGAACTAGCTGTAAAAAACCAATTTGTTCAAAACCTTCCCAGTAACTGTAAGCCAAGTGATGACCCAGCTGCAGAAAAAGCTGATACTCCAGAGGCTAAATCTCCATCCGTTTTAAGCAATGAGTCCGATCAGGCGTTAATTGTGAAACTGAGCCTTGCAAATGATAATCTGGATACTGAACTAAATATACAGCAGGAAACGATAGCAAATCTGCAAAGTAAAATCGCCGCAAGTGACGAACTTTCGTCCTCCTACGCTACAGAATCTGAACAATTATTACTCACCGGCAAAGCCAGAGAAGATGAGATACGTTTGCTGAAGCATAAGATCAATGGTCTTGAAGCATCGCTTACAGCAATTAACGATACCATTGCAAATAAAGAACAAGCAGTTAAGGCCGCGAGAGAACAAACTCAAGGAATTGCAGCCCCCCTTACCGAAAAGATTTCAGGACTGGAATTACAACTTTCTCAACTTGCAAATCGACAGGCAGCTGTTACCAATGAACTTAGCGAATCAAGAACGACAATCACCACTCTTCAGAATGATAAACAAATTATCTCTGATGAACTGAATTCTACGGAGACCGCCCTTGCAACTCTGCAAGAGCAAACGGACAAGCTTGTTGAGGAACTCAAAACTGCCAATGCTACTCTCGATAGTCAACAAAGCCAGGCAACTGAACTGAACGCAACCATAAAAAGCAAACGAATAGCACTCTCCAAAGAATCAAAGAGTAATAAAGCACTAAACAAGGAAGTAGTAACTCTTAAAAATTCACTGCAAATATCAAAGGACGATGTTACCAGACTTAACAACCTTTCCTCCTCTTTTGATAAACGGATGCAGGACAGTACAGCATCTCAAATACAGATGAGTACCACGATTAACAAACTTGAGAACTCGATTAGCGAAAGAGAAGCCGCTATTCAAAAGCTAGAGGGTGAGTACAAAGTTCGTACTGCTCAATTTATGGAGGTTCGTGACAGACTTTCAACTGCTGGCAATATTAAATTGCACGACATGGACACAATTCATAAGCATGAAGCGCGCATTGCCAGACTTATTGAAGAAATTACCGAATACGAAAATTCGAACAAAAAGATGCGGACAAGAAACAAAGAGTTGCTGGATGCGTTAAATGAGAAGCAACCTGAGCCCCCTGTTGTGGAAGAGAAACCAGCCCCTGAAGCGGTACCAGAAGAAGTAACAAAAGAGGAAGTGCCCCAGGAAGAAGCTGTTCAAGAGGAAGCCATTAAGGAAGATGCTGCCCAGGAAACGCCTGAAGCAGAAGAAAATATGTAATTTATTTTCGAGTAAGCCTTTAAGGGTCTGCAGAAGTATATTTCTACTTCAGCAGACCCTTTTCTTTTTCAAGCTGACAACGCCTTATAAATCCAGCTGCCCAGGCTGGTGTCCCCAAGGCATGAACATGCGTATAGAGTGCCAGCGTGTTCTTGAATGTCAGACCATCCCTTCCATTTTGAAATCCTGTTCCCCTTTTCATTTTCAGCACCAGATCTTCCGGCTTACCATCCCACTCTAGAATTGTTGAATATCGAAATTCATGCCCCTTTACCTCCTGCCCTTTTGTGTAAAAAGGATTCTCAGTATCAGCGTTAAAAATTGAATAGCCATGGGCCTGCGGTTTCTTTGACATTCCAAAACGAATTGGGAAAACCCCGGTTAGGGAATACTCCTCGCCATCAAGTTCAATGGATTCTCCCAGATAAATAAGGCCCCCACATTCTGCATAGACGGGTAAACCGTTATGGATTGCGTCACGGAGAGATTCTCTAAATAAACTGTTTTGTGCAAGGAGTTTGGCCGATGTCTCGGGAAATCCACCACCAATATACAAGCCATCAAGTTCAGGCAGAGATTTATCTTCAAGGGCATTAATGGCAATGAGTTCTGCCCCATGCTCTTCCAGAGCTTCGAGATTTTCTGAATAATAAAACTGAAAGGCAGCATCAACAAGCAGACCAATGCGTAATGTCTTTTGATTGTTTTGCTGTTCTGTTACGTTATCTGGTTCTGGTATATCTACCATGACCTCAAGGATACGATCTAAATCTAGATGTTCGGAAGCTGTTTCTGCCAAAAGTTCCATGGCCTGTTCACTTCCATCATACTCCTGATGTGGCGTAACACCCAGATGACGCATGGGAAAGATATCGCGTTTCATTCGCGGAATTGCACCCAACACGGGAACCCCGGTATACTTCTCAATGGCCTGGGTAACGATAGACTGATGGCGTTTAGTCCCTATTTGATTAAGGATAACACCACGAATATCCACCCGCTCATCAAGTTTCATGCAACCAAGAACCATGGCAGCAACGGTGCGAGTTGTTTTAGTACAATTGACGACAAGAAGGATGGGAAGGTTAAGCGCAATGGCTAGTTCTGCAGTTGAATAGCCTCCTTCAGGGGTTACACCATCATACAGGCCACGATTCCCTTCCAGTACCACAACGTCAGCGCCACGACTCTTCTCTCTAAAAGAGGTGGTGATAACCTCAGCACTCATCAGGTAAGGATCCAGATTATAACAATTGTTACCTGCTGCCAGCTTCATCCAGCCGGCATCAATATAATCCGGCCCTTTTTTGAAGGGAATCACCTTCTCTCCCCTCTTCGTCAATGCCGCTGTTAAACCTACAGCTACGACACTTTTCCCTGATCCACCGGCAAGACCGGCTACTACGATTCCTTTGGTCATTTTTTTTATATTTATGAATGATGAACTTAGCGCACTACGTGCGGGTTTAAAAAGAGAATATCGAATTTCGAACAAGGAATGTCGAATGTCGATCGGAATAAAAGACGACAGCCTGAAGTTTTTCTCCTTCTACGGTTCGACATTCCCTGTTCGACATTCGATATTCGTCTTTGTTTTTTGATAGGCTATAGCCTGAAATGCTAGCAACCTAAAATTAATGTTCAACCTTTCCCTGTATCTTCCATGCCTGAACATACATATCGTTCAAACGCTCTTCCAGTATAATTCGATATTCCTCAAATGCGTCTGATTTTATTTTAGCCGGAACATCCAATGGTTCACCAAAAAAAATCTGAATATGCGAAAAAGGATACGGGATAATCGTTTTGTCCCAGGAGTTAAATCTGACATAACGATTGCAGGACCAAAGCGTAGGCAAGACTGGTATCCCCGTGCGTGAGGCAAGCATAATTATCCCGGACTGGACAACTCTGGCAGGCCCTTGAGAACCATCTGCCACGATACCCCCATTACGTCCTTCACGCATTAATCGTATCAGCTTTTTCAATGCAGCCATGCCTCCTCTGTTCCTTGAGCCACGCACAGTTTCAAAACCAAACTTCTCAGCAAGACGACTTATATATTCACCATCTTTGCTGGAACTCACCATGACCACACCCGATGTTTTCTGAGCGTAGTAAAAAGTATACAGGAAGCCATAATGAAAAAATGATCCTATAAAATGATTGCCTCTGGCTACAATCTGATCTTTATACTTCTCATTATGTACCGTTATTCTGCAGGTTTTGAATAATACTTTGGCAAGGATATAGACAAAGCCAGGGATAACCTTCAACGATACCTTATACCAGAAATCACTTTTCATCCGATCTCAATCTCAAGTTTTCGAAGTGCTTTAATTTTATCACGTAATGCTGCGGCTTCTTCAAATGCCAACTCCTGTGCAGCCTCTTGCATCTCTTTTTCCAGTTTTTTAATTTCTGCCTCCAACTCACCAATACTATAATAAACAGGAAGCTCTTCAGCGGCTTTCAGCAAACTGTTTTCCATATCATCTGCGGCCTCATACCCACTGGCCTGCAAATGCTTCTGCAAGGTGTTTTTCACATTGGATCGAATGGTGGTGGGTGTGATTCCATGCTCTTTATTATGGGCTTTTTGGATTACCCTCCGTCGTTCTGTCTCATCGATGGTACGCTGCATGGATCCTGTCATATCATCTGCGTAGAGAATTACGATACCGTTTGCATTCCTGGCTGCCCGACCGCAGGTCTGGATAAGAGAGCGTTCAGATCGAAGGAATCCTTCCTTATCAGCATCTAGAATAGCAACAAGAGAAACTTCGGGGATATCCAACCCTTCCCGTAGCAGATTGATCCCCACCAGCACATTATATTCTCCCTTGCGCAGATCATGGATCAGTTCTATCCGCTCAAGGGTTTTAATATCTGAATGCAGATACCGCACTTTTACATCGAGTTTCTCGTAATAATCCGTAAGATCCTCAGACATTCGTTTCGTAAGTGTTGTCACCAGGACAGCTTCATTCAGATCCGTTCGTATCCTAATTTCTTCCAACAGATCGTCAACCTGGGTTGTGGCAGGACGGACTTCAATCTTGGGATCAAGAAGTCCTGTGGGACGAATAATCTGATCGACAATCCTGCCCTCTGCCTGTTCTATCTCATAGGCGCCAGGCGTTGCAGAGACATAGATCACCTGGTGAATCCGCTCATTGAATTCTTCAAAACGCAGCGGACGATTATCAAGTGCTGATGGTAAGCGGAATCCATATTCCACAAGTGTGGTTTTCCGTGCTCGATCCCCATTATACATGCCATTTAACTGGGGTACTCCAATATGGGACTCATCAAGAAAAAGAAGAAAATCTTCAGGGAAATAATCAATAAGGTTTGGTGGTGCAACACCGGGCTCTTTTCCTGTAAGATGCCTGGAGTAATTCTCTATTCCGTTGCAATACCCAAGCTCCTGTATCATCTCAAGATCAAACATTGTTTTCTGCTCAAGACGTTGCAATTCAAGAAGTCTGTTTTCCTGATGGAAAAAGGCCAGTCGTTCCTTCAATTCTATTTTTATGGTCTCCACAGCCTTTTGCAGCCGATCTTTAGAAGTTACAAAATGACTTCCTGGAAATACAGTAAATTCGTCAAGTTTCTCAAGAACTACACCACGCAAAGGGTCAATAACGGAAAGAGAATCTATGGTATCCCCAAAAAACTCAACCCGCAGAGCCACCTCTTCCTCATGCACCGGGAAGATGTCTATGACATCACCTCGTACCCTAAAGGTGCCACGATGAAAAGAGATATCATTTCGTTCATACAACATAAAAACCAGTCGTCTCTGCACTTCTTCAGGCGGATATTCTTCATCCCTTCGCAAAAACAGGTGCATGTTCTTATATTCATCGGGAGAACCAAGGCCATAGATACAGGAAACTGAAGCAACGATCAGGACATCGCTCCTGGTAAGTAGTGAGCGAGTGGCAGAATGACGCATTTTATCAATGGCATCATTGATGGCTGAATCTTTCTCAATATAAGTATCAGATTGTGGAATATAGGCTTCCGGTTGATAATAATCGTAGTAGGAAACAAAATACTCCACGGCATTCTCTGGAAACAACTCTTTAAATTCACCAAACAACTGCGCTGCCAGGGTTTTGTTCGGTGCTATAATCAAGGCAGGACGCTGCACCTTATCAATGACCGAGGCCATGGTGAAAGTCTTACCAGACCCGGTAACACCAAGAAGCACCTGACTTTTCGCCCCGTCTTCAATCCCTTTTGCAATTTTTGCTATGGCTTCCGGCTGGTCTCCCGAGGCTGAGTAGGGTGCTATAAGTTTAAAGGTTTTTTCCATGCCTTTTCATCTACTCCATTTCTCTGCTTCCAGCAAATAAATAGAACGTTGACGATCGCTTATTCATTTGATATCCTTTGATCATATCAGGTAACCACGTGAAACCTGATAAGTGCCTTGTCGGTGCTTGTTTACTTTTTTGATATAATACTACTCTCATATTTTCTTGCTTTTTTCAGATTTGATGGAGTAAGGCACTAAATGACTTTGCACACGCACAGCATTCGGAGATTCGCTAGCAATGAAAAAAACTGCTGTCTATATTATTGATGATCACCCTGTAATCAGACACGGGGTACGTTCCGTTCTCAATAAGACCACGGATATGGAAGTTATTGGAGAGTCCAGGGGCGCGAAATCTGCAATGGCGGAATTCAAAACAATTGAGCCCGATGTTATTGTTCTCGATATTACCCTTGAAGGCATTAGTGGTATTGACCTTATTCCGCGCATTAGGGAAAAATTAGAAAACGTACTTATTGTCATTTACTCCATGCACGAAAATCCCAACCAGGTCTATCGTGCAATTAAAGCCGGAGCAAAGGGATATGTACTGAAGGGTGACGAAATAAAGGACCTGATCACCGCCATTCGTAATGTTACTCAGAATAAGCTCTACGTAAGCAGTGGTCTCTCCCCGAAAATACTCAACCAGGTAACCAGCGGCAAAACAGACCAGAGTTCCCTGTCCATGTTAACGCCAAGAGAATACGAGATAGCCAATCTGCTTGTCCAGGGTATGAATCCCGATGAAATAGGTGAAACACTTTTTATAAGTCCCAAAACGGTTCGTGTCCATCGAACCAATATCATGCATAAACTTGGTTGCGCACGGGTGAACGAACTTCTTCTTTGTCTTGCCGACCACTTTCCTCGTTCCCACTGACATTCTTCAACGTTGACACCCGCCCACACACCTCACAGGGAACCTGAGGAGATCTTCCTTCCGCTCTCGCAGGAACGTTATGCTGAGTTTTATGCCCTGGAAATGAATTCCTTCAAAGAGGATATCCATTTCTATAAAAACCATATCAACGAAGGATCACGAGTTCTGGAACTGGGTTGCGGCACAGGACGAATCTGTCGTGCATTGTCAGCACGTTGCCAGATTACAGGGCTTGATCTTTCGCTTTCAATGCTCACACAGGCCGTAATAAAAACAAACGATTCTGAATCCTATGTCTGCATGGATATGTGCAGGATGGCCTTTCGTGCTGGTTTCGATCACATCCTTATCCCTTATAATACCTTAAATCTGTTACGCGATGAAGGTCTTATCAGCAGATGTCTTTACCAGGCCGCCACATTACTTAAACCTCGAGGTACCCTGCTCTTTCAACTCTACATCCCTGATCCGGAAACTCACGCGTCTCAGGGCAAAAAAACATTTCAGTTCCAAAGCTTTTCCTTACCTGAAAAAAAAGGACAAGTAATTAAAGAAACCCTTCGCAGCTTTGACGCCATTTCAGAAACGATTCGTCTTGAAGAACGCTATCGTGTACGCCCTGCGTGTCATCCAGCGAACAAGGAAGATCTGTCTCACATTCTTTATCTAGCTGGTTTTTCTACAGAGAAATGGGCAAACCTTTTTTCAAAAGCCGGTTTCAATTCATCTCCTTTCAAATCTTCCTCCCAAAACGTCCTCTTGGCACAAACGTCTCTTTTTTGATAAAAAAAATAATCTCTTGATCTACGTCAAGGTTCTTTCTCCTGAAAAGGATATAGTCAGCACATAATTTGCGGAAAGCAATGATTTTCATTTGACAATCATTACTTTCAGCACGATACTTACGATAAGTTTTTTATACCCATTCATATAAACGGAGGATTGCCCATGTATTGTAATCAATGTGAACAAACTGCCAAAGGTGTAGCTTGTACCAAAATTGGCGTTTGCGGAAAAAATGAAGGTGTTGCCGGTCTCGAAGATCTGCTTACTCATGCTGTTCAAGGACTCTGCATTGTAGCAGAGGCAGGTCGCAAAGTTGGTGTTATTGATAATGCAGTTGATCATTTCACTGCAGAGGCTATTTTTGCCTGTCTGACAAATGTTGATTTTGACCCCAAACGTTTTGAAGACTGGATCCGTAAGGCTGTTACATTACGTGATGAGCTCAAAACAAAAGTTGAAGCAGCCGGTGGCAAGATCGAATCCACCGCAGCAGCCCTTACTTTTACTCCAGCTGATTCTACTTCAGGATTGGAAGAGCAGGGAGCAGCCCTTAATTTTATCACTACTCTTGATGCCAACGAAGATCTGCAATCACTGAAGCAAATCACCATGTATGGACTTCGTGGGCTCGCAGCATATGCTGACCACGCAGCTATTCTTGGTCAGGAAGATCCTGAAGTATATGCATTTATCCATCATGCAATGGCAGCAATTACCACGGAAATGGAACTGAATGACCTGGTTGCTCTTTGTCTCAAAACCGGTGAAGTAAACATCCGTGCCATGGAACTTCTTGATGCAGGAAACACCGGAACCTATGGTCATCCTGTACCCACTTCTGTTCCTCTTGGCCACATCCCTGGAAAATGTATCCTTGTTACAGGACATGATCTGAAGGATCTAGATATGATCCTGCAGCAGACAGCAGGAAAAGATATTAATGTCTACACCCACGGTGAGATGCTGCCCTGTCATGGTTATCCAGAGCTGAAGAAACATAAACACTTTTATGGACACTTTGGGACTGCATGGCAGAATCAGCAGAAAGAGATGCCTGAATTTCCTGGTTCCATCATCTTTACCACCAACTGTATCCAAAAACCAAAGGACTCGTATAAAGATGCTGTCTTTACTACCGGTCTTGTGGGATGGCCGGATGTTGCCCATATTGGTGATGACAAAGATTTTGGTCCTGCCATTGAAAAAGCACTTGCCATGGACGGTTTCACCGATGAAGTGGACAATGGCTCTGTAATGGTTGGCTTTGCAAGAAATACCGTTCTTAGCGTTGCTGACAAAGTTATCGAAGGTGTGAAGTCAAAGGCAATTCGTCATTTCTTCCTCCTAGGTGGTTGTGATGGTGCCAAGCCCGGTCGTAATTACTACACCGAAATGGCAGAGCAGATCCCATCTGATTGTATGATCCTCACCCTAGCCTGCGGAAAATTCCGCTTCTTCGATAAGGATCTTGGTGATATTGGTGGTATTCCACGTCTGCTTGACGTTGGACAGTGTAACGATGCCTACTCTGCAATTCAGATTGCAGTTGCTCTGGCCGGTGCATTTGAGTGCGGTGTGAATGATCTGCCACTCTCCTTTGTCCTTTCCTGGTACGAGCAAAAAGCAGTAGTTATTCTTCTTTCCCTGCTGCATCTCGGGATTACTGATATCCGTCTTGGACCCAGTCTGCCTGCATTCATTACACCAAACGTGTTGAATGTACTGGTAGAGAATTTTAACATTATGCCCACAGCAGAGACTGCTGCGGAAGACCTGAAAACCATCCTCGGATAATTACGCAGTACAGCATTTTTTTCTCCTCCTGCAGGGTACGACGAGCATTTTTCGTACCCTGCTTTTTTTTGCCCGGGTTTTAAGAAATAATGATCCAATGAGTTACATTATGAACAATGAAAATATAAAACAAAATTTTTCCGTTATTCCAGGTCTCAATATGGGTCTTTTTTCACCAAAGGATCTTGCTGGTATTCTTGACATCATCAACAGATACGATGTTCCTGCCACTAAAATAACAGGGGCCCAACGCTTAGCGCTCCTTGGCGTGGAAAAGGAACAGATGAAAGCCATACACGAAGAGCTGAAACCATTCATACGAGAATCTGTCCCAAACGGAGTGACTTACGTACAGGCCTGCCCCGGCCAGGAGTGGTGTAGATACGGCAAGGCAGACTCATTTGCCCTTGGTAAAAAATTAGAAAAATTAAGTTTTGATGAGCCATTTACAGCAAAGGTAAAAGTTGGTGTTTCAGCATGCCGTATGTGCTGTACCGAACCTTACCTGCGTGACGTTGGACTCTATGCCTCGAAAAGCGGATGGACTCTTGTTTTTGGTGGTAACGGTGGTGGACGCCCACGGATAGGTGACGTGGTTGCTAAAAAGCTAAGTGACGATGAAGCTGTTGATCTTGCTCAAAAATGTCTTACTTTTTATCAAAAGGAGGCCAGACCGACATCACGATCTTCCAGATTTATGGAACGTATTGGAATAGAGGAATTAAAAAAGCACGTATTTGAATAATCTCAAAGAAAAAGCCTATTAAAGCAACTGGTCCCTCAACAGGAGTCACTTTATGCAATGCCCAGGACAAGATAACAGATATTGGGATGGTGAGGCCGTTTTTGAATCCCCCTGCCCTCACTGCGGAAACGTTCTTGAATTTTTCAAAGATGACAGTCAACGAAGCTGCAAACAATGTGGAAATAAAGTTTTAAATCCACGTATGGATTTTGGTTGTGCTGCATATTGTTCTCATGCAGAACAATGTCTTGGCTCCATGCCCCCAGAACTTTTGGCGCAACAAAAAAACCTCTTTAAAGATAAACTCTCCATTGCGGTACGAAAGCATTTTGCCGGTAACGATTCATTGTTCAAACTTGCCGCCAGCCGTACCGAATTTGCAGAAGAATTATGCAAAGAGGAACAGCGCGGTGATATGGCCGCTATAATTGCCGCAACGCTGATCACTGGCTGTGAAAACCCCATGGAACTCCTTCGCAATCTCACCAATGACGAAAACATGCTGACAGCAGTGGATGCATTACTTTTGGGAAAGAATCCAGAATCAGACAAAGAGCGGGCATCTTCTGAGATTTACAATAAAGTTTTAAAAAAAGTAGATCCTTGACTCAGATCAAAGACTTAGCATGACAATGTGATATTATACAGGAGTCAAAAGTAGAAAACAAAGACTCAAAGCTTTCCAATTTAATGAGGATATCACCATGAAAATCATGCGTAAAATTATAGAAATAGATGAAGAACTCTGTAACGGCTGTGGAGAATGTGTAACCGATTGTGCGGAGGGTTCGTTACAGATCATTGACGGTAAAGCAAAACTTGTTTCAGATAATCTTTGTGACGGAC
>JAOZLI010000398.1 GCA_029934915.1 Desulfocapsa sp.
ACTGGCGACTGGGAAGCATGGCTGGATTTCTTCGCAGAAGCGGTTATTGTTACCGCTGGTCAAGCGGTAGATACTGCTCAGCAGCTGTATGCGCTTTCAGATAAAGATCGTAACAAGATTAGCGGACTTGGCCGCGCAGCAAAATCAACTTTACAGATCCATCAGGCATTGCTGGAGCACCCAATATGCAATGCTGGTTCGTTGGTAATTAAAACAGGCCTCACCGCAGCTACGGTAAATAAATGCATAAGCCATTTAGAGCGTATAGGGATTGTGCGAGAGTTGACAGCCCGAAAGCGTAACCGGATATTTAGTTACTATCAATATGTGGAGATAATGAATAAAGGAACGGAACTCCCAGAAGGTTAGCTTTATACCGGTGGATGTGCGAGAATTGACCAGAAACCCAAAATGACAGATTTCACTCGAAAAGAACTTTATAAGCAAGTTTGGAAAACTCCAATGCTGCAGTTAGCTGCAAAATATGGGTTGTCTGATGTTGGTCTCGCGAAAATATGCAAAAAACACGACATTCCAAAACCTACACGCGGTTACTGGTCACAAGTAAAAGCAGGAAGAAAACCAACCCAAACACCGTTACCGAGTCAACAATCTGAAACGAAAATTACGCTTCACGCTCACTCGATTACTGCAAGCCAGCAGCTGACTAATAAGAGTGAACCTGAACCAGAAATACCTCCTGTTGCAATCACAAAGAATCTACAAGATCCACATCATTTAGTAAAAAAATGCTGCTGAATTTCTAGGCATGAGTTCAGCTGATTCGTCTGGCATTTTGCGGTGTCGCATTTGTTTTTTAGATATTCAGGTATCTAAAGCGGCTCTTGGCCGTGCGCTCATAATTATGGATTCAATAATAAAGGCCATGGAGTTACAGGGAGGTCAGGTCGTTAGCGACGACGACAATAAGACATTGGTACATATGGATGGTGTGGATATCCGCTTTGGAATCGAGGAAGAAGTGGATTTGCTAGAAGATGATATAGGTTTTCGTGACTTCCCTTCTGGCCGGTTACTTCTGACAATGCATGAATATCACGATTATTCCACGCATCGTTTCCAAAAAAACTGGCGTGATACTAAAAGCAAAAAACTTGAAGACAAGCTGAACGGTTTTTTAAAAGGGCTTACAAAACTGGTTACGCACAAAAGAGCTTGTCAAAAGGAACAAGAAGAACTGCAGCGGCAGCTAGAAGAGGAGCGACGAGTAGCAGAAGAATTAAAACGTCAGCAGGAAGAGCATCGTCAACAAGTTGAAACAGAAAGGCAAAACGTTGACTCTCTTATAGCAGATGCTGAAAACAGCTATAAAAGTAAACTGGTTCGTGAGTTCGTATCAGCGGTGGAGCAACAACATTTGTCAGCCACCATTGTGTATGAACCTGCTATGGATTTTGCAGCGTGGAAAAAATGGGCGTATGAACAGGCCGACCGTCTTGATCCTTTGGTGTCTAATCCTTCGTCTATATTGGATGGAGAGGATGAGTGTGGTGGAAAATAAAGGTCAAAAACTGTCAACCTGGTTTGAATAGGGGTTCAATTACAACTTGAACCTGATTGAACCTGGAGGTGGTTAAGTATCAAAGCTTAATTGTCAGCATTCCAAACTTCCCCAAAATATTAATCACTTCATAGTAAACTTTGTTATTTCAGTAGATTAGTTTACGTGTACTTCTCGGTCAAACTGGTATATACTCTTGTCATATTTTAGTACATCATTAGTACATGGTTAGTACATCAGACTCAAAAAAGATCGAACCCTGTAATGGAAGGTTCGAATGATGAAAAAAGATAAAAATCAGTAAGTTACTCGGGTAGTCGGACTTTCGGGGTTCCCGTCCCTGCATCGCCACCAAGTTTCGAAAAAGCCCGATGAATATTGTATAATATTCATCGGGCTTTTTTGTTTTGTAATCACTAAGATGATGAATGAATTTGAATTTGTCGCTCCATTGATATTTAAACTGTTCTGAATTCATTCTACGTTGGGCTGATAACAAGCAAGTTGTTATTAAAGCGTTTTTTTCACAGACTCCCAGTAATAGTACTTAGCTTTTTTCTGTTTATTTACGATGTTACACAAAAGGTAACCGTTCACCAGAAGCGCTGATTTACGGTAATCCCTAATCTGTAAAC
>JAOZLI010000012.1 GCA_029934915.1 Desulfocapsa sp.
TTCTACTTTGAGAAGCATAGAGTTTGTAACATTGTAGGTTGGGTTGAGTGTAGCGAAACCCAACATCATAGCAAATGTTGGGTTTCGTTACACTCAACCCAACCTACACACAAACTACAAATACGCCAAACAGCAACGAATTTGAATAGTACAACTACTCAACGAGTCGTTTGAATTCCACACGATCATTAACATAACGCTGCTCGCCACCCACATCATACTGAAGCGTATACTTGTCACCATACCAGGCAAACATCAGGCGTTGAGGATCGATAAAAAAATTGGTTATCAACTGATTTTTAATACTATTTGCCCGATCTCTTGATTCCTCGAAGGCTGCAGACGACGACAAGTCAGAAGAAGTCGCATACACAGAGATCTCATAACGAGTTTCCTTTAAGGCATCGTTATGCATAGCCTGGCCAACAGCCGCAATCTGCCTGATTCCTGTGGGAAGTAATTTTGATGTTCCGGTTCTAAAAGCTAGCTGGTACTGCAATGCGGGCCCTGTGAGAAGCAGTGGGTTCTGGGATGTTATTTTTCCACGATGAGCCATAACCTTGATAAACTCTGCCACACTCACAACACCGCCTTCAAGAGCCTTCTTCTTCACCTCAAGACGAATAAGCCTGTCCATGATTCGTTTACTCTCCGGCATGAGTTGCCGGGCAATATGATAAGCGTTCAGAGCCTCAACCAGCCTTCCCTGATAGATAAAGATATCTCCCAGTCCGGCATACGCTTTTCCCATCTCTGGATTGAGAAATACCGCTTTCTGATAATAGATTAGAGCTTCTTCGTATTTTCTGAATCGTTCAAGACTCAGTGCGTACTTGTAATTAATATCAGGGTCATCAGGACATTGAGATATGACTGCTCGCAGTATCTGGCGTTTCTTCTTAAGGCTTCGCTCTGCCTTCAACTCCTGTTTCACAACATCACAATCAACAGCCCCGACAGAGCTGACAACACACATGCCAGGCAAAAACAAGAAGAGAATAAACCAACTGTTACGTCTCATTACTTTACCAAAAAAACCGTAGTTCAAAATTACTCCATACTAAGAAACAGGTAAATTATATGTTATTCTTTACCCGCTCCTGAAACGTTTCGTTAAATTCTTAATCTCCGTTGTCATTATTAACATGCCCAAACGACTTTTCCCATAACTAAAACCCCAGTTCTTTGAGAAACTGTTCGTCTTTAGCCCAATTTTTTCGTACCTTGACCCAAAGCTTCAGCAAAACCTTCTGTGCTAACAATTTCTCGATATCTTTCCTGGCTGCAATCCCAATACTCTTAAGTTTTTTCCCTCCTTTTCCAATCACAATTCCCTTCTGTGATTTCCTCTCAAGCACTATGGTAGCATGAATCGTGGTCATCTTTTTCGTGGTATCCTCTTTAAAGGACTCAATGGTCACCGCAGAAGAATAGGGAATTTCCTGACCTGTAAGAATAAACAATTTTTCCCGCACAATTTCAGCAACCAGAAAACGTTCACTGGCATCTGTTGGAATATCTTCCGGGAAATATCTTGGTCCTTTTGGCAGGATACTCAACAATTCCTTAATAACAATATCCGTTCCCTCCCCCGTTAAAGCAGAAAGAGGAAGCACTCCGTGAAAAGGGTATAAATCAGCGTATTGTTCAATAACAGGAAGCAATCTTTCCTTTTCCAGAAGGTCCACCTTATTTAAGATCAATAGCACTGGGGCAGACACGCCTTCCATCTGTTCAAGCAGTTCCTGCTGCTTTCCCTTCTCCACTTTTTCAGGAAGAGGCAAAGAGACGTCAATCATATACAAAATGGCATCGACGTCCTTTAAACTATCCATGGCAATTCGAACCATTTCACGGTTCATGGGTTGCTTGGCTTTGTGAAGCCCGGGGGTATCGAGAAAAACAATCTGATAATCCGAACCGTTCACAACACCCAGGATACGATTTCTTGTGGTTTGTGGTTTATGACTCACAATGGATATTTTCTGCCCAAGCAGATAATTCATCAGCGTTGACTTACCAGCATTGGGAGGACCAACAATCGCTACCATTCCGGAGCGGATGTCCTCTTCTAGAAAATTCATTTCAATCAATTGTTTTGACCTCGACAATTAGTAAATTAGACAACGGATATGTACCTTAAATTAAGGGGTATCTTGAGTGCAATTTTGGTGACATTGCGTATAGTTGCTGTTGTTAAAAGTTTCCAGTTTTTAGTTTTTAGTTTTCCGTAACTGAACATAGAACACTTAGGACTCGACAATAAATAACTTAGACTTTCTTATTCCTAACTGCACCACATCTTCAGTCTGTTTTTCATTTTCAAAATCCTCACATAGCCAGCTATGCTGCGGTTTCGAAAATAAAAAACAGACTGAACCTGCGGCACATTTACGACAGAAATTGTCCAAGTTATTTATTGTCGAGTCCTTATAACTCAAGCCTGCGTAATATTTTCAGTGCTCAAATTGCAAAAGCACATTATAGTAGTGCGATTTGTTTCAGAGACCCTAGGGTTCACTAAAAACAAATTAAGACTCTGAGGCGACATCTGGCGCCCCATATTTCTTAATTTTTTTTTGAGTGAACCCTTATACCAGACAACAGCATTTATTTCACCGATAGTTCGGAAAGGCAGTAAGCCGTGTCAAGCACAGGAAAACTCATAGAATATCTAGATGGAGGAAAATTTCTCTGTGCCTACGTCACCGGTGGTCAGGCAAAGCGACTCCGCCTTATCAATCAAAACGGCAGAGAAATGAATCTTCCCGCCTCACGGGTGGTGCATTTTTCTCTTAAAAATCACACCGTAGAACTTCCCCGCGAAGAACTGGCCCGTCAACTACAGGAAACTGCAGAGACACGCACCGGACTTATGGAGAAAATCGATCTCCAGGAGATATGGGAGCTTACCTCAGACGAGAACACGGACACTTTTCAACCCATTTTTCTAGCTGAGCTCAGTTTTGGTGAAGATGCCGACGATGATATCGTTGCCGCTTTTCTCCGCACCGTTTTCATGGATCGGCTTTTTTTCAAATACAAAGAAAACCGTGTGATCGCCCATTCTGCTGAACAGGTTGAGCAGCTTCGAAATCAACGAAGAAAAGAAGCAGAGGTTCAGGCACTCATTCAAAACGGTGCCGGTTTCCTCCAATCCTTACGGAATGGTGCGAAGAATGTTGACCTTACGACTGAAAATGCCCAGGAATGTTTACAAATCATTCGTGATTTCTATCTCTTCGCGGGAGATGCCAAACATGCAGATATTGCCAGAAAAATCCTAAAATCTGCAGGTCTCAACAGACCACACGACCCCTTTCATCTCCTTGTAAAAGCAGGATTGTGGGATCGTAACGAAAACATCCCGCTCCTACGCCAAGAAATACCAGTCAGCTTTCCTTTGCTTGGTATCCAGCAGGCTGAAATGCTCCTGCAGCAGGGTACCGACAAACTCTTCCAGGATCCTGCCAGAAAAGATTTTACACACCTGGCCACTATGACCATCGACGGGCCAAGTACCCTGGATTTTGATGATGCCCTCAGTGTTGAAAAGGAAGATGAAAATTTTCTGGTGGGTATTCATATCTCAGATGTTGCGCACTATGTACGTCCTGAAGATCCGCTGTTTATGGAAGCGCTGCGACGTGGGACATCAATCTATTTTCCCGAAGGGCAGATTCCCATGCTGCCAAGACACCTTTCACAGGGAATATGCAGCCTTATCCAGGGCGAAACGAGAGCAACACTGAGCTTTATGATCCTGCTCTCACCCAGTGCAGAAGTTTTACGTGTTCGCATTTATCCATCAATCATCAAAGTTGCCAGACGGCTTACCTATGATGAAGCGGATACCATGATTCAGAGTGATCCTGAGCTGGCAATCCTCAATGAATTGCGTATGAAACTGCGCAATAAACGACTGGATAATGGTGCCCTGCTCCTCCCCTTTCCCGATGTAAACATTCATATTCATGATGGTTCAAAGGTTCATGTAAACCTTGCTGACACGGATACTGCCTCACGGACACTTGTTTCAGAAATGATGATTCTGGCCAATACAGAGGCTGCCCGATACGTCGCTGATAGAATGGCTCCAGGATTATTCAGATCTCAGAAACCACCTCGAAAACGTGTGGTCCACGGCATTGACAACGATCTCTTCCTGAACTCAAAACAACGAAAGATGTTATCGCGAGGCGAATTACTGGTGGCAGCAAAACCACACAGTGGCCTGGGTGTTGCACAATACACAACTATCACCTCCCCCATCCGACGACTCCTTGACCTGGTTATGCAACATCAGATTCATTCCGTTGTGCGACGGGAAGAGCATACATTTACCGAGGAGATGTGTAAGGATTTCTGCTCTGTTATTGGCCGGACACTGGCCGCAGCCAATGGCGTTCGTCAACAACGACACCGTTACTGGTTACTCAAGTATCTTGAAGCCAGACAGAATATTCCACTTCCTGCACTGGTTCTTGATTCGGGTGCTAAACGCACCTATCTGTTGCTCACCGATATTCTGCTCAACATTGACCTACCGACTCCCGGTCAAAACCGACCAGAACCCGGAAGTACGGTGACTGTGAAAGTTACCAGAGTTGATGCCCTGGATAATTTGCTGCGCTTTGAATGGTAACGACTTCAGCGTATTAGCAGTTTAGGCTGTAGGCTGTCAGGCAAAGCAGTTTATCGCATTTTCCTGGATTTTTTGCATAGCCGAACCTTAGAATAAACTCAATTGACTTATGATAAAGGATAAAAAGCTATGAGTTTAAATACAAATGATCTCTGGGAAATCATGGGGGACCTTGAAGAAGATGATGTTCCCCATGTATTGACAAAACTCTTCACCATTTATGAAGAGCGATTAAGTCAAACGCCGGACGATGAAGCGACATTGCTATTTTTTAAACATCTGGGACAAGCTCTTGAACAGGTGGACAGCTGCAATTTGAATCGCCGGTGACGATGTAAGCTGACTGAAATTAAAAAAAATATCGAATATCGAACAAGGAATGTCGAACCGCAGAAGTAAAAAACTTCGTCATTCGACATTCCTTGTTCGACATTCGATATTCATCCCTTCTTAATAGTATTCTGCCTCAGCAAACGAACTCCCTTGAGCATCCTTTTCTGAAAGTTTCGGTGCACCATCAAGGGGCCAGTCAATTCGTAAATCCGGATCATTCCAGACAATGCAGCGTTCATGTTCCGGCGCGTAAAAATCTGTTGTTCTGTACAGAAACTCTGCACTCTCTGAGAGCACCAGAAACCCATGTCCGAATCCTTCCGGCACCCATAACATTTTTTTATTTTCAGCGCTCAATCGTTCTCCCACCCACTGCCCAAAAGTAGGGGAGCTTTTTCGTAAATCAACTGCCACGTCGAATACTTCACCAGCAACCACACGGACCAGTTTCCCCTGTGACTGCTTAATCTGGTAATGGATACCCCGCAGAACTCCCCGTACAGATTTTGAGTGATTGTCTTGAACAAAACGCGTCTCAAGCCCTGTCAGTTCCTGCCACTTTTGTTCATTGTAACTCTCGTAGAAGAACCCCCTTTCATCACCAAAAATCGTGGGCTCCACAATAAGGACATCGGGGATTGCTGTTTTTCGTACTTTCATTCCCCACTCCTTTTACATTCAGGGTTCTGGTTCCTGTAACTTCCATCCATTATGGCGGCCACCCAATCCTGGTTTGCCAAATACCAGTCCACTGTTTTTTCTATTCCCACTTCAAAGGTGATTTTTGGTTCCCAGCCAATCTGTTCTTTGATATAGGAGGCATCAATGGCATAACGCCTGTCATGCCCAGGACGATCTTTAACAAAGGTCATTAGATTTCGCCTCGGTTCTCCAGATTCTGGCAACCCAACCTTTTTATCGAGTGTATCACAAATAAGTGTTACCACCTCAAGGTTCTGCTTTTCGTTATTTCCACCAATATTGTAGGATTGTCCGGCTTTCCCTTTCACCAGGACCTCGGCAATGGCCTCACAATGATCCTTCACGTAGAGCCAGTCCCGCACATATTTACCGTCGCCATATATCGGAAGTGCTTTTCCATTCATGGAGTTATGAAAAATCAATGGAATAAGTTTTTCAGGAAACTGATAGGGACCATAGTTGTTTGAACAATTCGTGATCAGGACAGGCATATCATAGGTATGAAAATACGCATTCACCAAATGATCCGAAGATGCCTTTGAAGCGGAATATGGAGATCTGGGGTCAAAGGGCGTGGTTTCGGTAAACATTCCGGTGTCCCCTAAAGATCCATACACTTCATCGGTAGAGACATGAAGAAAAAAGGGATCATTGCCTTGCCAGGAGCCATCAAGCCATGTTTTTCTAGCAGCTTCAAGCAAAGAAAAGGTACCTACAATGTTTGTCTGGATAAAAGCTGCCGGCCCAGTAATTGATCGATCCACATGGGATTCTGCTGCAAAATGCACGACCGAATCAATTTGTTCTTCTTCAAATAATTTTTCCATTGCCTGGACATCACAGATATCAGCGTGGACAAAACGATACTGATCACTCTCAGTTACCCCTACCAGATTCTGTAAATTACCGGCATAGGTTAAGTTATCAAGATTAATCACTCGCCAGGATGGATGTTCTGCAAGGATCAGACGAACAAAATTAGCGCCAATAAATCCACAACCACCCGTGACTAAAATTCTTTTTGCTTTCTCTTTTTGCATTTTTCTCTTGTTTTTTTGGTTTTCTTTCTTCACGAAAGCGCCTATGTTTCGTTGTTTACATGTGCACGGTGTTATACTACAGTTTTCTCTAGGGCGCATTCAATAACGACTTCGTATTCAATGAGCCCTTAATCCTAAAGACTACTTTGAGAAATTAGTTTTTTCTAAAGTAGCTTAACATATACTTCTTACTTATCATGTCCAAACAGCTCGAGCAGGAAATAGCAAAACGACGAACATTCGGTATTATCAGTCATCCAGATGCAGGAAAAACAACACTGACCGAAAAGCTACTCCTCTATGGAGGTGCCATCAATATGGCCGGCGCTGTTAAATCCAGAAAAGCCGACCGACATGCCACCAGCGACTGGATGGCCATTGAGCAGGAACGTGGTATTTCTGTAACCACCTCTGTTATGAAATTCACCTATGGCGACTATGAAATAAACCTGCTGGATACTCCCGGTCACCAGGATTTCTCCGAAGATACCTATCGGGTACTTACGGCTGTTGATTCTGCAATCATGGTAATTGATTCCGCAAAGGGAGTTGAAGCGCAGACAGAAAAACTGATGGAAGTCTGCCGAATGCGCAACACCCCTCTGATTACCTTCATCAACAAGCTTGACCGTGAAGGTATGGATGCGCTTGATATCCTGGAAGATATCGAAGACAAACTCCAGATCGAGTGTACTCCAATGTCCTGGCCCATTGGAATGGGTAAAACATTCAAGGGGGTTTATAATCTCTATAAAAAGAAGATTCATCTCTTTACCGCCGGAACCGAGACGAAAGACCAGGGGGGAGTTACCATTGACTCCTTAGATGATCCGCGTCTTGATGAGGTTATTGGTGCCCACGATGCTGAGGTACTGCGTGAGGACATCGAACTGCTGGAAGGTGCCGCAAACCCCTTCGAATATGAACATTACCTGCAAGCCAGCCAGACACCTGTATTTTTTGGTTCTGCAGTCAACAATTTCGGTGTACAGGAGTTACTCGATGCCTTTGTCGAGATGGCTCCGCCACCAAGCGCCAGAGCGGCAACAACTAGAGATGTTGAGCCCACTGAAGAAACATTTTCCGGTTTTGTTTTTAAAATTCAGGCAAATATGAATCCGGCACATCGCGACCGTATTGCCTTTTTCCGCATTTGCTCAGGGATGTTTAAACGGGGCATGAAGGTCAGGCATCATCGCTTGGGTAAAGATATCACCCTTGCCAATGCAACAATCTTTATGGCGCAGGACAGAGCCAATGTGGAAGAAGCCTGGCCTGGTGATATCATTGGCCTTCACAACCATGGAACAATTAAAATTGGCGATACATTTACCCAAAAAGAAGAGCTGAAATTCACAGGGATTCCGAACTTTGCTCCAGAACATTTTCGCAGAGTAATCTTAAAAGATCCACTCCGGATGAAACAGTTACACAAAGGATTGCAACAACTTGCGGAAGAAGGTGCCATTCAGGTCTTTAAACCCATGTTCGGTTCTTCCCATATTATGGGGGCGGTGGGTGTCCTGCAGTTTGAAGTCACTATAGCACGATTAAAAAATGAATATGGCGTAGAAGCAATTTATGAACCCGTCGACTTTTCGGCGGCGCGCTGGGTGGAATGTGAGGACAAGAAAAAACTTGCTGAATTTGAACAGAAAAATCAATCTTCCCTGGCAATTGATGCCGAAGGCTTTCTAACCCATCTTGCGCAGAATGAGTGGATGCTGAATTTCTTTATGGAAAAATGGCCTGAGATAACATTCCATAAAACCAGAGAAAATATTTGACATAAATATTCGGCTAATGCCTCACTTTCGTCCGAGTCGCCCTACTCGCATATGACTCAATATAGCTCGCAAGGCGACTCGAACGAACCTGAGGCATTATCCAAACATTTCTTTTGAATTAGTCCCAACATCCCCCGTTAATCTCATCATTCCTCAACAAAAACCAACGCTTTCCCATTAGAGAGAGCGTCTGCAGTTTTTCGTCTGGCAATGGTAATGATGCGTTGGATAGTTCCCCTTGAAACCCCCATCTGCTGCCCCGCTTCTTCCTGGGTCATTCCTTCACGATCACAGAGCCTGAGAGCTTCCATTTCATCGCGAAAAAGATCAACCTGTTCAAGCTTTGACAATGGAGTTCCCGTGGGCTTAAATGCACGTCCACAAAAATTACCTTCACATTTTCTCTCTTTCTTTGGTCGTGGGGACATGGGCTCTAAAATAAAATACAAAAATTAAAAAGAAAAAAAACGGCAAGAGCTAACTCCTGCCGTTTCCACAAAGGAGCATATGTCAATAATACCTAAATTCCTTAAAAACACAAAGGAATTAAGTGTGACAGTTACTTCCACCACCACAAGCCTGATCGGCGTTCATTATAGGAAGCTGACCAGCGGTAAACTTCTCTATAACCGCAGCTGCATCCGGAATCGCATTCCGGTCAGCCCAGTAGACATCAATCCCCACCTCAGTAAATCCCTGCATGGGTCTTGCTCCTATGCCACCAACAACAATGGCCTTCACACCAGCATCTCTCAAAAAATTCACAGGAACCATGCAACCACCAGCACCATGATCAGGAACCGGCAGCAATTCCATTGAAACAACTTTATTTTCTGAATCCACTTCTACCAAGGTAAAGACATCACAATGCCCAAAATGGTCAGAGCGCGTGGCTTCCATTCCCCCTGGATTATTGGTTGGTATTGCTATCCGCATAACACTTTCTCCTTCAATATCGAAATATATTCGACAATTATTTTTATAGCAGTAACTTAACTTTCTGCTTTCTCAACAGGCCCGAATATCTTCGGCACCAACTTTATATACCAAGCCGCAGATTGAATCTGTATTACATACGCCAGGGCAATCAACAAGGCAATAGTCATACCCTGCTCTTTAAAGGCTGTCATAGCAATGGCTAAGGCAATGGAAAGATCACGCATAACCACGCCAAATACCATAGCAATGGCATCTTCTCGTTTGAAAAACATTTTACCAATTATCGACAACAACACATAAGAGAGAAGGTAAAAGACAATCAGTGGAATAAGGATTGCAACAATATCTCCAGGGTTAGCTATAATATTTTTAGCCTTCAGGGACATTGCAGTAAAGGCAATCATAGCAACACCAAGTGCTGAAAAAGGAGGAAAGTTTGGTTTGTAAACTTCCATCCATGCCTTTTTCCCATGTTTCTTTACAAGGTAATTCTGAGTAAGAATTCCTGCAATCAGAGGAACAAAAACAAAAATACAAATCTGCTTAAACATATGCAGCATATCAACATCAACAGTTGCACCCATAAATACTTTCGTGTAGATAGGGGCAGCCAGTGCACCAATCAAGAGGCCAAAAATCAACATTTTTGTTGCAGCTTCTTTGTTGCCTTTTGCAAATCCAGTCCAGGAAATTGTCATACCAGATGCCGGCAAAACGCCTATCAAAAACAATCCCACAGCCCAAAGGCCATATTTTTCATCTGCACCGGTAAAAAATATCTTGCCGATGGTATAAACAACTATTGGAACAAAAATAAAGTTGATTACCTGCGTAACTACCTGCAACTTGAGATCACCCACCTTAAAAATGGATTTCACATTCAAGGTGGCCATCATCGGATAGACCATAAAAAATGTTATTGGAATAATAAGTTGTTTTAAAGGTTTGGCATTAAAAACAAAACCACCGCCAATGAGTCCTAGAACCATGGCGATGGGAATTACATATACAAGATTCTTCTGTATTAATTTTAACCATTTCATCATTTTCTCCAAAATTAAGACTTTTCCTAATTCTTATTGTGCCTCATCAATCATGGAGCGAATCTTAACAAAAGTCTGCCCCACCGATTCGGAGAATTTGGGGTCATCAAGCACAAACTCTGCAATCTCAGATGCCGAATAGCTCAAATAACGCACCTGTGTTTTTCCATCTTTAGAGAATACCATAACAAATTTAGGCATGAATATCGCTCTCTCGGGGTTCATGGTCAAGCTACCATCAGCCTTTGTCGGTTTACACACCTGCATCATATGAAGATCAAATTCATCCGGCACCACCCCACCATGCTCACGAAAAGTTTCTTTCATATTCATCGTGTCATAATTGTTTACAACAAATGCATTCTTTTTCACTATCTCAGCAAAATCAGCCACAAACTCACTCACACTTTTGCTACTTTCGATGCAATACAGATCTTCGTTACGATTCATACTATCCTCCTGGATTAAGAGATAAAAAAATATATTCTCCCACCATTCAAAGTAAGGAACTCACCACAAATAGCAGGGTCGTTTATTAAGGATTAAATTAATAACATATGCACAAACTAATGTCCTCTTCTACTCCTGTCAAGTGAAACCCCCATTTGCATGATTTAGGTTACAATAATATTTTATTCAGAGTATTCTGCTGTAAAAGTAACTTCTAATGGCTAAGGGCTCGTTCAGAAATAAGTTCGTCTTTTGAGGAGGACAATGTACTATAGATTACAACGATTTCGAGATGACAAAACCGCCGCATAGCTGGCTATGTGAGGTACTTAGAGTTCTTCCTTCGCGCACAAGACAAAGAAGATAAAGAGTATTCACAACGCTATCAAATGTCTTCACAACCAATTTATATATATTGCTCAATGCGTTCTCTGTTTACCATCCTTCTGCTTCTATTTTCTCTGCTCTTCCCTCTGGGGAACTGTGCTTTTGCAGAAACAGAAAAAAATGTGCAATTCAAAGATATTACTCTTACCACATCCACCACCCACCTCTTGCTCTTTGGTATTATCAAAAACAAAGATCAGGAAAAACTGGTGCAGGCATTGCACAACGGTATTCCTATGGAGTACACTTTTTTTGTAAAACTTTTTCGTGTCAAAAAACAATGGGCAGATGAGAGT
Source organism: Desulfocapsa sp. (assembly GCA_029934915.1). Classification (GTDB taxonomy): domain Bacteria; phylum Desulfobacterota; class Desulfobulbia; order Desulfobulbales; family Desulfocapsaceae; genus Desulfocapsa. The sequence continues at coordinate 11,623 of JAOZLI010000012.1, forward strand.
CTTGCTAATATTACATACTCCCACACGCTTAAATATGATGCTTTAAAGGAACAGTATCAGCTGACCCTGAAAGAGCAAAAAAACAAGATATTGACATTTAACGATCTTGCAAAAGCTTTACAGGTCATGAATGAAATAAACGGACTGAAGGTTGTTGAATTTTCAAGACTCATTCCGGGTGCCACATACGAAATGCACATCAAGGGTGAACTTTTTGAAAAGACCCTCCCCATGAATCTTCATTACATCATCCCTTTTATTTCACTATGGGATATGGATACAGACTGGCACACCATTGAATTTACATACTGATACCCAGGAGGCTGTCAGCTATGGACGAAGCTGCACCAAACGACACTGAGCAAAAGCAAGCTCCATTACCGGAAAGAAGAAAACAAGACAGGAGGAGACCTAAGCTCAATTCGCTGCAACGTCAACAAAAAAAACGTCTTATAAGACGGGTAATTCTGGCCTGTCTCTGCCTTATTCCACTCTTTATCTGGCTGGAAACATCTCTGTTAAAGGTGGATATTACCCTGCCCGTTTCAAGCGATATCCTGATTTTTGCACTGACCAATCTCAATGTTCTTTTGGTTCTGCTTATGCTTTTCCTGGTTCTTCGAAACCTGGCCGAGTTATTTTTTGAATCGAAACAAAATGTACTGGGATCAAAGCTGAAAACCAAACTGGTTATCTCCTTTATTTCTCTCTCTCTAATCCCTACTATCCTTCTCTTTTTTATCGCCCTGCAATTCGTTTCCACCTCAATGGATTACTGGTTTAACGCAAACATTGAGATTTCCCTGAAAAATTCCATGGATCTTGCCAAAACCTATCTGCAGGATACCAAAGAAGAAGTTAATGTTTTAGGGAATACCGTTGAGACTAACCTGCAAACACGGCATAAAGACAAGCCCCAGTCCCAAAATATTGAACGAATACTTACAGAGATATTCAAAACCCATGACACCAGGAATGTACTTGGTTTCACGTTAATACGAGAACAGGGAAATAAGGTTTTCACTATCTCATCGCCACTGCTCGCCAGCCAAAAAACGGTGGACATACCACAGACAACACTTACGACAGTGTTTGAAAACAATGCTCCCGAAATACTCATACAAAAATCTGGCATTGGTGATCTCGTTCGCCGGGTAAACAGACTGGATTTCACCGAAGATTCTACCGAGGATATTTTTCTGGTAACAACCCTGCTTATCAAACAGGAACAATTAAATCGACTGAATCTGATATCAAAAGGTATCGAAGATTACAGAAAGCTGAAATACCTGAAAAAACCATTTAAATTCTGGCTTCTTATTATTCTCTTAATTGTCACCCTGCTCATCATTTTTTCGGCCATCTGGTTTGGGCTTTATATTGCCAGAAGCATCACCGAGCCATTGGGTAAAATGGCCTATGCCACCAGACGGGTTGCAGAAGGTGATCTTTCCTTTGTGCTGGAAAAAGAATCCAACGATGAGATGGGACTTCTGGTGGATTCATTCAACACCATGACCAGTAATCTCAGCAGCAGCAACACCAAGCTGGCTACTGCCCTCAGTGCTCTTCAGGAAAACTCTGATGAGGCAGACGAAAGACGACGATACATGGAGATCATCCTTCAAAACGTAGAAGCGGGCGTTATCTCTCTTACAGATGACGGAACAATTACTACCATTAACCGCTTTGCCGAAAAGCTACTTAATATTGGGAAAGATTTTTTTATCAATCGCAATTACAGAGAGATTCTCCCCCCCCAACATGCCACCATAATTGATGAATTTATAACAGAACTTAATATTACCGGGAAGACTTCGGTGCGGCAGCATTTAAAACTCTCAGTACTTAAAGAAAATTTTTCACTCATGGTTACATTCACCCGTCTAACCAGTAATGAAAACATTCCCTTAGGTTTTGTCCTGGTTTTCGCCAATCTCACCGAACTCGAAAAGATGCAGCGTATGGCCGCCTGGCGCGAGGTGGCAAGACGAATTGCCCATGAAATCAAAAATCCACTAACACCTATTCAACTTTCTGCCCAACGGTTGCGAAGACGCTATCCGGAGATCTTATCCGAAGAGAATTCAATTTTTGGTCAATGCACAAACACCATCATCAAACAGGTTGACGAGATAAAACAGTTGGTGAGCGAATTCTCCCAGTTTGCCAGAATGCCCAAAATCAACCGTGCGGAAGCGGATATCAGGCTGATGATAGAAGAAACTCTTTTCCTTTACAAACAAGCGCATGCAGATATAACCTTTAGTGTTATAAGCAAGGAAGAAATACCTGTTTTCAGCTTTGATACCGAACAAATTAAACGCTGCATCATCAACCTGCTTGACAATGCGGTTGCAGTTTTAGCAGGTGGCGGTATAGTCGATATCATTCTGAAACTTGACGATGAAAAAGAGAATATGACGATTCAGGTTTGTGATTCGGGGCCGGGTATCACAGAGGAGGAAAAATCCAAACTTTTTGAGCCCTATTTCTCCACGAAAAAAACAGGGACCGGCCTTGGCCTGGCCATTGTCTCTACCATCGTTTCTGACCATAACGGATACATCAGAGTGCACGACAATCACCCAACAGGCAGCATCTTTACCATAGAGCTTCCGCTGGTACATTAAAGGATTACTCACTTTTCCATGTCCAAACAAATTCTTATAATTGATGATGAAGTCTCAATCCGGGAAACTCTTTCTGCAGTCCTTGAAGACGAGGGCTTCACCCCGATTTGCGCGCCAAGTGCGGAAGAAGGTCTGGAAATTCTCGAAGAAAAGACCATTGACCTGATCCTCCTTGATATTTGGCTTGGGGACAATATGGATGGCCTGACGGCCCTTGAAAAAATCAAAAAGGTCTACTCCTTGCCGGTTATCATGATTTCCGGACATGGAACCATCGAAACAGCAGTACAGGCTACTCGCAAAGGAGCTTTTGATTTTGTCGAGAAGCCATTATCTTACGATAAAATCATCCTGGCCATCACTAATGGTCTTCGTTTTGCACAACTGGAAACTGAGAATAAGATTCTTCGTGCTCAAACAAGCAAGAATTCCCATATCACTGGTAACACAGCCGTAATCACAGAGCTAAGGGCTCAAATCGATCGTGTAGCACCCACCGAAGCCTGGGTTCTCATCCGCGGAGATCATGGAACCGGTAAGGAACTTGTCGCCCAGTCCATTCACCAAAAATCTCTTACCAGCAACCAACCCATGGTGGAAGTGAATTGTGCTGCCATCCCTGAAGAACTTATTGAATCAGAACTGTTTGGCCACGAAAAAGGATCTTTTACCGGAGCACAGCATTCCAAGCGCGGTCGCTTTGATCAGGCAAATGGTGGAATCCTCTTTCTCGATGAAATTGGCGATATGAGTATGAAGACGCAGGCTAAAATTCTGCGCATCCTCCAGGAACAAAAATTCGAACGAGTGGGTGGCCACAAAACCATCTCAGTCAACGTTCGGGTACTTGCTGCCACCAACAAAAACCTTGAAGAAGAGATCGAAAATGGTAACTTTCGTGCTGATCTTTTCTGGCGACTAAATGTGGTGCCTATTCAAGTACCGAATCTGGCCGCAAGATTGGACGACATCCCACTGCTTGTTGAGCATCTCATGCAGGACATCAATAAGCGGGGACTGAATAAAAAAGAATTCTCTAAGGAAGCAATGGCTGCCATGTCCAGTCATAACTGGCCTGGAAACGTGAGAGAATTAAAAAACTTTATTGAACGTGTGGCCATTATGTGTGAGTCAGACTGTATCAGCAAAGAAGACATTTCTCTGTTTCTCACCCCTGGTGGACAGACAGCAGCCGTATCAGTTTCCGATGATATCATACTTCCATACCGTAATAGGAATTTCAAGCAGGCAAAAAAACATTTTGAGCAGGAATATTTACGAATAAAACTCACCGAAAATGACGGAAATATTTCCAAAACTGCCGAGAGTGTAGGCATGGAACGTAGCCATTTACATAAAAAATTAAAGAGTCTAAACATTAGCATTTAGGAGCAACCCCTATGGTCTTCCCAGAATATCGCCCTCGCCGTCTACGCAAAAATGAATCCATGCGTGCCTTGATTCGTGAAACACATCTATCTCCAGATCAGTTTGTTTCACCAGTTTTTATTATGCCCGGCAAAAATAAACGAGAAGAGATCCCTTCCATGCCAGGTGTCTTCCGTATGAGTGTAGACCAACTGCCCGGGGAGGCTAAGGAATGCACTGATGTAGGGGTCAAGTCCATGTTACTCTTTGGTCTACCAGACAAAAAAGATGCTATGGGAACGGGTGCACATGCAAAGGATGGAATTATTCAACGTGGAATTCGTGAGCTGAAAAACAAGTCTCCCGAGATCACCGTCATCACAGATGTCTGTCTCTGTGAATACACCGACCATGGTCATTGCGGTTGCTTAATCGGCGAAACCGTTGATAACGATGCGACCCTTGAAATTCTTGCCAAAATAGCTCTCTCACACGCACAGGCCGGAGCTGACATAGTGGCACCATCTGATATGATGGATGGGCGGGTAGCTGAGATTCGGGCAGCACTTGACGAAGAAAATTTTGATATGATACCTATCATGTCCTATGCAGTAAAATACGCATCAGCCTTCTATGGACCATTTCGCGATGCTGCCGACTGCGCTCCTCAGTTTGGTGACAGACGCAGTTACCAGATGGATCCTGCAAATTCAAGAGAAGCGCTTCGCGAAGCGACCCTTGATGTTGACGAAGGTGCAGATATCCTTATGGTCAAGCCAGCTGTTGCCTATCTTGATATTATCAGACAATTAAAAGATGAATTTGATCTTCCCATCGCCGCCTATCACGTCAGTGGAGAATATGCCATGATCAAAGCTGCTGCTGCTAATGGCTGGATTGACGGTGAAAAGGTGCTTGCCGAAACCCTGCTTTCCATTAAGCGTGCTGGCGCCGATATTATTATTACTTATGGTGCAAAGGAAATGGCCAAATTGTTGTTGAAATGATGTAACTGTCTAGAAGCACCTATCTCGGTACGGTCAGGCTGACTCGCATAGAAACTACTATAGCTCGCCAACCTGCCTGCACCGATATAGGCACTTCTAAACAGTTACAAGTTCGGAGTTAGTTGTATGCAAATTTTACAGAAATTTACTTTAGGAACAAGAAGGTGCTGTCTAAAAGCAAACTTTTAGACAGCATTTGAGGAAACTGATATGACAATTAAAGAACTGCGCAAGGAGATGATGCTTGCGAAGAAGACAAACCCTGAGAAATCCACTGTACTTGCCATGCTCCTTGATGCTACCCAGAAGATCGCAAAGTCAGATGGTAACCGGGAAGCCAATGAAAAAGATCTGTTAGCAGCTGCAAAACGTGAGATGAAGATGGCCACGCAATCCATTGACGCCGGAATTGATGTGGGAAATACTGTTCAAATCCTTGAGGTTTTCATCCCTGCGACCAAAAGCCCTGAAGAAACACAGGCAATTGTGGATGGCATAATCGCTGATTTACCCGAAAAAAACCCCAAACTGATAGGACAGGTTATGGGAACGTTAAAGAAGGAATATGGGGAAAAACTCGATATGGGAATTGCTTCACAGATGGTGAAACAGGCTCTTACATAACAGATATTTTCTGCCGAACCCGACTACTGTAAAACCAGATACAAGCAACAATCAAGGCTCCTGTAGCATCGGCAACAATATCCAGGCCACTCACTGAACGAAGGGGAATAAAAGACTGATGAAATTCGTCGCTTATCCCATACAACAGACACAATGCAACCGTAAACAATACAGTACGCATCCTCTGTTTGGTACCTTGCTTCCCGAAATACCAGAGAAAGCTTAACGCCAAAGCACCATAAGCCATCATATGAGCGACTTTATCTGCTCCGGGGAAAGATGGCAGATCAATGCTGTCACCGCTCTGATGAGAAAGTAAAAAAATAGTTCCCATAACCATGGTCATGGGAACTATTCGAATACAATATTGCATGAATCTCAGCAGGGCAAAACCAGGAAGCAGTTTCCCTCTAGGCTGCAGGATCGACATGCACCTGCTCCAGCATCTCACTCGGGAAACGCTTCCGAATTCGCTTAATGGCAGCATTAACTTCCCGTGATGGATAATCCTCCATCACTGTTTTGGATTTATCGCTGTAAGCAGTTAATTCAAATTCCTTATTACTCAGATCATAGGTGTGACTCCAGTTGATCTCGATGGTATCGGATTTTTCATCAATGGGTATTTCAAGTGCTTCGCCTGCACGAGCCAACTGTACCGCATCCGAATCAGTGATCTCCAGAAGCCAGGCATCGCCTTGTTCTGTTGCAAGCAGGATAAAAACTCCAAGCTCTTTAATTTTTTGTTTCTTTTCTATAGCAACAGCAACAATGGCCTCAATTTCAGTGAGTAGAGAAATCTTTAACGCTGCTTCCGGATTTGTGCGAACAATACCAGCCTGCTCTTTTGGCAGACAGCAATATTTATATTTCTTCCCGCTGCCGCAGGAACACTGTTCATTTCTTCCAATCTTTCCCATGTATAATTCCCATCTCTGATGGTGTCGTAAAAACTCTTCATCTTCTTCGTCACTACAAATTTACTTTCATTCCGACGTACCTAAGTACGTCTCATTTCACTAAATTTGCGTTCCTCGAATATGAAGTTTTTTACTTAACCATCTAAAATTTTACTTTAAAAGAGTTCATCGCCTCTCATTGTAAGGACTTGTTTGCAAATATCCTGTACAAATTCTAAAGTTCAAGCCCTAACAGCCTACAGCCTAATAACCTACAGCCTATTAGGAGCACTTACTATACCCACAATCGTGACAAGTCTCACACCCTTCTTCAAAAACAACCGTGCCCGAACATTCAGGGCATATTGCAGCAAAACCATGTTGAGTGCCAGCCATAAACGATTTAAACAACTTACTCAACTGAGCAGGAAGGTCAAGCATATGTCCACTTGAGCGATCAAGTTGTTTGATAATTTCACTAGCAGGAATGTTAAAACGCAGGGCCAGAGAAACCAGACGACAAGTGGTGGTCCACATGGTGGACTTATCTTTCAGATCCACACGATTATCAAAAGGAAATTTTGCAAAAACTTCCATGGGTTGCTCCTGTTCGTCAAAACAGACAATAATATAGACAGACTTTTGGTGCTGGTCTTTTACCCGGTAACGTTTGGCACTGAGCATATCTGGCAGTGATTTCTTCACACCCGTAGAAGAGACAATGGCTGTTTGCCCTTCATTTTCGGAGGCTTTGGTGTTTAACACCTGCGAATCTCTGGAACCGTCACGATAGACGGTGAGTCCCTTACAACCAAGTTCATAACCCATCAGGTAAGAGAGTTTCACCTCTTCACGGGTGGCGCTATTGGGCAGATTAATGGTCTTGGAGATAGAAGAATCAACACCATTTTTCTGTAAGATTCCCTGCATCTGGATATGATCTTCAGGGCGCACGTCTTGAGCAGTACGAAACACTTCCTGCCACTGTTCGGGGATTTCATCATGCCCGATAACCGTTCCGCTATCGGCCACTTTTTTCATCAGTTCTTCAGAAAAGAAGCCTTCAACTCGAGCAATCTGTTCAAAATACTTATTGACCAGAATAAGACGATCCCCATCCATAACATTTTTGATCATAACAATGGAGAAATAGGGTTCACAACCACTGGCACAATCACCAATCATGGAGACAGTTCCCGTGGGCTGAATGGAGGTAAGGGCAGCATTTCGTCGTGCAGGATAATCATTAAGCTTTGCATCGTAGGCGGGAAAAGCACCCTTTTCTTCGGCAAGCTCACAGGAACGTTCTTCAGCCTTAGCCCTTACAAAGGCCATAATCTCAGCCGCTTTTTCACGCCCTTCTTCACTTCCATAGGGAAGACCAAGTTGGATCAGCATATCGTGCAGCCCCATAATTCCCATACCAATCTTTCTGGTTTTAAGAGTCATTTCCTTGATCTCAGGAATGGGAAAACGATTACAGTCAATTACATTGTCAAGAAAGGCAGTGGCCACACGAACCGTACCCTCCATACGCTTATAATCAACCTCACCATCCTTTACATAGTTAGCAAGATTAAGCGATCCAAGATTACAACTTTCATAGGGTAACAACCACTGTTCTCCACAGGGGTTCGTGGCCTCAAAGTCACCCAGTTGAGGAGTCATATTATCTCTATTGGCAGCATCAATAAACAAAACACCGGGTTCACCATTGTGCCAGGCCAAATCAATAATTTTCTCAAAGACGGAGGCTGCGTCAAGACTACCAATATCCTCACCAGAGGACGGTTCAATCAGAGAATACTCACTTCCCGTTTCCACAGCCTGCATAAAATCGTCGGTGATAGCTACACTAAAATTAAAGTTGGTGAACTTTTCCTGATCTTCTTTGGCGCTTATAAAATCCATGATATCAGGATGATCGATGCGAAGAACACCCATATTGGCACCACGTCGTTTACCACCCTGCTTAATTGTCTCGGTTGCTGCGTCAAAAACAGCGGCAAAGGAAAGGGGGCCCGACGCCACGCCTTGGGTTGATCGAACAGACGCATTTCGTGAACGGAGACGAGAGAAAGAATAGCCTGTACCACCACCGGTTTTATGCACAAGAGCACCATTTCGGATAGCCGTAAAAATACCATCCATCGAATCTTCAATGGGAAGCACAAAACAGGCGGATAACTGACCAAGATCTGTTCCTGCGTTCATAAGACAAGGTGAATTAGGGAGAAAATCAAGGTGGTACATCATACGAAAAAAAGACTCTCGTAATGCCTCAAACTGATCACTATCCTTATCAACCTCGGCCACGGCACTACTCACACGCTTACAAAGAGTCTCCCACGTTTCAACAGGCTTTCCGCTGGCGTCTTTTAGATAGTAACGTCTGGCAAGGACGGTTTCGGCTGTTTTGGTTAGTTCCTGCTTGGTCAAATCGGGGGTCATATGGGCCTCACAACGTGTGATAAATGGACAGTCTACTGAACTGACAAGCAGTTCAAAAGAAGTTTTTAAATTTTTTTATTCAATGAGCTTATACACTATCCCTATGGTACATGACAAGATTTATCTACAAGATATAGTATAAAATCGAATTTCTATCCTTTAGGAAATTCTTTAACTTTTTGAAAGTCCATTTGATCCCGCACTGCTGAAGCTATTAGCGACAATATTTCTCATTGTCTAATTTTCTTGAAGAATATATAGGCAAAAATTGCAAGTAGAAATTCCCCTTCTTTTAATCATTATCAAACAACCCGGCTTCGAGCTAATACCTCCCCACACACACGTATCACGTTGTGGTATTTTTTTGTTTGTGGTTCTTTTCAATATCAGTTATCATCAACAAATACGAGGAAGTTATAAAAAATTCTTACTGGATGGATATCATGAAAAAAAACATACTTATCATTGCTACTCTTTGCCTGATAGCAATTTCTTTTTCTACCACTACTGTTATGGCTAAAGGCAACGGAAAACAAAAGGCATCCCCTTTTTTAATTACGGGCAAAATGCCTCATCTGACTAAACTATTGATGCAAAAATGGGATAATACCGAATTACAACTTACTGAAGAGCAAAAAACCAAGCTCCTTGTGATTAGAAAAGAGACTATTGGCGGGGTGAAAGATCTCGGAAAAGAAATCACTGCACTGGAAGACCAGGTAGGACAAGAAAGTCTTGAGGGAAAATCACCAGAAGAACTCCAACCACTGGTTAGCCAAATAGAAAAATTAAAAGGAGCTGCAACCATGCTGCATCTCCAATGTATTTACAAAACAAGCAATATCTTAGAC